>CAYLXT010000100.1:0-4720 GCA_964387615.1 uncultured Ruminococcus sp. | reverse complement strand
TACGGCAACATCAGTCCGCACGAAAGGTATATCAAGCGAGGGACGAGGGTGGACAAACTCGTCAAGCTGATATGCAAAAATGAGGAAGAATTAAACTCCACCCTCACAGAGAAACAAAAGGAAACCTTTGAAAAATTCAAGGACTGCACAAGCAAACTGTCCTGCAACAGTTTTATGCAAGAGCTAAGAACGGCGGTCGGCTAAAATATGCCGAATGCTTAGGTAATGGGCTATCCGACCGAACAATACGCTCAATACACGCCGTATGCAGACAAGCACTTGAAAAGGCGGTAAGCGACAATCTGTGGGAAGGCAGTTACTTCCCAATGGCAAATGCAAGAAATTCAATGTGTACGCTAAAACAAGAGAGAAATGTGAAATACTCCTCGCAGAGATGATTCCTAAAGTAAAAGCAGAGATTGTAGAAGCAAAGGCAAAGCTAAAAGCAACACAGTCTGCATAAACGAACACACGGCGGTAAGGAAACAAAATCCTTGCCGCCGTAGTTTTGTTGAAAAAGGTATTATTTTATGATATAATCAGTTCTATAAATAAAATTTATCGAACTGTTATGATGAGCAATAGTGGTGTAAAAATTACTACGCATTAACCAAAGAATAAGGCAAAAGAAAATCCGTGTCTCCCATAGGGGAAACACGGATTTTTGGTCGAGGCGACAGGATTTGAACCTGCGGCCTCTGCGTCCCGAACGCAGCGCTCTACCAAACTGAGCCACGCCTCGTTATTTAATTAGCCTATATATTATATATAAATCAAAATAAAATGTCAACATTAAAATTTAAGCCTCTGCTTTAAAAATAAAGCAAAGGCTTTTAATTTATTAACTCTATTTAACACTGTTTCATAAGTCTTATATAAAACTCTACTGCACTGTTTACGGTTTCTAATCTAATTTTTTCATTATGCCCGTGAATTGAAGCGCGCTCTTCTTTTGTTAAATCCATAGCAGAAAAACGATAAACCTTATCACTTATAATGCCCCAGTGACGAGAGTCAGAGCATTGCACCATTAAATAAGGAGATACTATACAACCTTTCCAGGTGTTTGCCACAGCAGATGCCACCTTGTCCCACGACTCACAATTTGTTTGTGATACGCGGCTTGGATTCATATTACTGCCGACAGTAAGCTCAACATTTTCGTCGTTAATAGTTTTTCTTATATATTCAACTGCGCTGTCTACCGTATCTTTTGGATTAAGTCGCAAATTTGCGGTCATCGTAGCACGTGGTGGAATAACATTTGGTGCAGAGCTTCCCTCGCTTTGAGTAAAGGCTACCGTTGTGCGAAGCAGAGCATTAAGCTCTCCTCCCGATTTTTTGCAAATCATATTAAGTACGCCGCTAAACAACCACATATTTGCAAAAATCATACGAAACACAAAGCTTGAATAACGACCTAAAGTATCAAACATTTCTGCGGCAGGCTTGGTAATATGCATTTTAAAAGGATTGTTTTCTACCTTGCAACATGCTTTTGATAAAATGCCTATCGGCGTATGCGGAGCTGGTGATGACGCGTGACCGCCGTTTGATTTAACTGAAAATGTGAGATTAAGCATACCCTTTTCGGCAATACCTACCATTGCGCAGGGCTTTTTTACACCTGGGAATACGTTTTCTACAACGGCGCCGCCTTCATCAACTACAAGCGCGGGCGTAATACCGTTTTCTTTAAAATAATTAACTATATTAACAGCACCGTTGCCGTTTACCTCTTCGCCGCCCGAAAAAGCAAAATAAATGTCGTTTTCGGGGGTATAACCTTCGGCAATTAAAGTGTTTGCAGCAAAAAGCACACCATTAAAGGTAACCTTTGTGTCAAGTGAACCGCGTCCCCACAGCACACCATCTTCAATTATAGCGTCAAACGGTGGTTTTTTCCAAGAGGTTTCATCAACAGGTACCACGTCATAGTGCGCCATTAAAACGGTAGGCTTGCCCACCTCTTTTCCTGACCATTTAAAAAGTAATGCTCTATCAGGAAGTTGCTTAAATTCGCAGATTTTAAAAACATTAGGGTAAAGCTCAGGTAAAAGAGATATAAGTTTTTCGAATTCTTTATTGTCTTCAAGAGACGAATCGTAATATGACACTGTTTTACAGCGAATAAGCTGTTGTAGCGAAAAAACCGATTTATTATTATCAAATTTTACCTCATCATTTAAAATTTTAGGCTGTGCGGTGGGTTTAAAACAAAATGTGCGAATTAATATTACTATAATAAAAACTGCAAGAATCACCAAAAAACAATATAATGCCCACATAATCATAACCAACCTTTTTTATACATAATACGGCTGATAGCTATCGTAAACAGCACTCCGACAGGTACCATAATACCAACATCACCGGCTCCGAGTCCTGTAAAAATAAATAACGCTAACATAAGTATTATAGGAGCAATTGATATCTTCCAATTTTTAGATATAAATACTATACCAAGTCCACCAAAAAGTGCCGGTAAAATTTGATTGAATGCCGGTTCTAACACAGGATTTTGCAAAATTGGCTGCAACGGAATTATAAGAAGTACGCCAATTATAATTATAACAGTTGTAACAATACTTGATACGGCGATAGCAATTGTTGATACTACCTCGCCTTCTTCGCTGTCAGCAGACACTCCTGCTTGCTCAAGTGCTCCTAACGCACAAGGCAGCTTAAGATTTGAAATATTACCCGTTACAAATGAGAGATATGAGCCGCCTGCACCAAGCATTGGTATATAGGTTATTACTTCTACCACGCCAACTGCCCAATACATAGGCGCTGTTGCAACAAGACCTTTAAATAATCCGTTCCAATCGGGTATTGCTTTAAAAATAATTGATACCAAAAAAGGAAAACTAAGCAGAATTATCATCATAAAAATATTCCATTTATTACCCCATGAATAAACTTCATCCATATATGAGTTGTTATTTTTCATTATTTTATGCCTCCTTTGCTTATCCTAACCACGCGGTAATAGGTATTGCGCTTGCCATACCTATAATAAGGCTCGCAGGTAGCGCATAGTCGTTTATCCAGCGTGCCTTTGTAATTTTCATCAATGCGCCGCAGAGCAGCATAGTAATTGCCGATACTGCCATTACACAAACTGGTATAAGTCCTGATGTTTCGCCTCTGAAAACGCCCGAAAAATCACAAAAAACAAATCCTACAAAAGCAGAAATCATACCAATAAACATAGCTGACTGAAAAATATCAAGCCATTTTGCATCTTTGTTTTTCATATTTACAAGGCCGTTTTTCATTTTTTTACAAAGCACAGGAACAAGCCATATACCAACCATAATGCTTATTGTCATAACAAAAGCAATTGTTACAAACTGTGTAGCAGTAAGATTTGCCACCTTACCAAATTCAAGACCCATACCGCTGAGCGCATTTGATGCCGCTATCGTTTCATAAGACATAGAGCCTACTACAGATAATCTCAACCAAGGAAGCGCAATGCCTAAATCTTTTGATAAAGCAATTACGCTTACAACAATAGCAACCGCGGGAGCTATTGTAAAAATAGATGCCGAGATTATAATTCTTCTTAATTTTTTCTTATCCATACCTATTTCTTTTGCGCGTTTTAAAGCTTTAACAAGAAAAAATACAGACTGTGCAAGAACAAATAAAATAATTATTCCTACAATTAAAAATAAAATTGGATGATTAACATTAAATTCCATATTTTATCTCCTTTCAATTTTTTTATAATTGTAACACAAAAAAATGATAAAGTATAGATTTTTTATTTTCTTTTTGATATACTCAAAATAAAAAAGGAAAAAAGTATGAAAATAAAACCTATCGCATATATAAATACTAATTTTAAAGAAAAATTTGGAATACCAAGACAAAGCGGTATTATAAAAGAAATAAAAGGTGAAATAATTTTTGAAAGGCCTTTTCGTAATCCTGATGCTTTAAGAGGTATAGAAGAATATTCTCATTTGTGGCTCATTTTTGATTTTTCTGAAAATCACCGTGAAGATTGGTGCCCTACCGTCAGACCACCGCGCCTTGGCGGAAATACCCGTATTGGTGTTTTTGCAACACGTTCCCCTTTCAGACCCAACAACTTAGGTCTTTCGTGTGTAAAATTAGAAAAGGTAAAATATGACGAAAAACTTGGTCACACCCTTATTGTAAGCGGCGTTGATTTGCTTGATAACACACCGATTTACGATATAAAACCATATATTCCTTATTGCGATTGCAAGCCGCAGGCAAGCGGCTCTTTTAGTGAAGAATTTAAAGATTATAAAATTAAAGTTTTATATGATGAAAAAATATTCACTGATATATCACAAGAAACAAAAGAGCAGATTATAAAAATTATAGAGCAGGACCCAAAACCCGCCTATAAGCAAGATAAAAAAAAGTATAAATTTTTGTTTTCAGACTACGAAATATGTTTTGAAACAAGCGACAATGAGGCAAAAATATTAAAAATAGAAAAATTTTAAAAAGGTAGCACCCGAGTTGAGTGCTACCTTTTTAGTATGGATTAATGCGAAATGATAAGGAAGGGTATCATTATTTTTTTGTCAATCAAAGAACACCGTCCGAAACCACTGAAAAAGAGTGAGGACAGGGGACGGTTCTCTGTCCTTGAAATTATCTCAACCATTTTTCAACCACCCCTTTTGACACACCGCAAAGCCGCGCGATTTGTCGAATAGAAACCCCTTTTTCA
>CAYLXT010000099.1:0-4790 GCA_964387615.1 uncultured Ruminococcus sp. | reverse complement strand
TTTACATAAACAAATCCGCGCGACACTATATCGGGACCCGACACTACCTCACGGGTAATGCTGTCGATAGCGACATTAACAACAATAATACCGTCTTCTGCCAGATGCTTACGATCGCGAAGCACAATACTGCCGACATCGCCTACACCAAGTCCGTCAACAAGCACTCTTCCTGCGGGCACGGTTGCGGTGGATTTTATACCGCTTTTTGATAATTCAATCACGCTGCCGTTAGCGCCGATTACAACATTTTTATAATCCACTCCCATAGCGTACGCTAATTGCGCGTGCTTATAAAGATGCTTTTGCTCGCCGTGAATCGGTATAAAATATTTTGGATTTATAATGCTGAGCATCAGCTTTTGCTCTTCCTGACAAGCGTGACCCGAAACGTGAACATCGTACATCTTTTCATAAACAACATTAGCACCGCGCTTCATAAGCTCGTTTACCACTCGGCTTACAAGCTTTTCGTTACCGGGTATGGGGGTTGCTGAAATAATTATCATATCCCCGGGGGCAATCTCTACCT
The DNA here is from genome assembly GCA_964387615.1 of uncultured Ruminococcus sp. Classification (GTDB taxonomy): domain Bacteria; phylum Bacillota; class Clostridia; order Oscillospirales; family Acutalibacteraceae; genus UBA737. The sequence continues at coordinate 4,258 of CAYLXT010000099.1, read as the reverse complement.
GACGGTGCTCGGAAGCCGCCATTCTTGACAGTGCCGACATAGGCTCGCCCTGACTGCCTGTGGTAATTATTACGAGCTCACGGGGCGCATAATTTTTAATGGTTTCAATTTCTACAAGTATGCCGCTTGGCACATTTAAGTACCCAAGCTCTGATGCCACATTTACAACATTTATCATACTTCTGCCCGATACCGCAACCTTTCGTTTACAACGAGCCGCCTCGTCAATAATCTGCTGTATGCGGTGGATATTTGACGAGAAGGTTGCAACAACTATGCGGTGACCCTCTGCCTTTTTAAAGAGGTTAGAAAATGATTCACCCACAAGTTTTTCCGATGATGTATAACCCGATCGCTCCGCGTTGGTCGAGTCGGAAAGCATTGCCAGCACGCCTTTTTTGCCAAGCTCGGCAAAACGGGCAATATCTATAACCTTATCGTCAATAGGTGTGGTATCAATCTTAAAGTCGCCCATGTGCACCACCGTGCCTGCGTCACAGGTAATGGCAAAGCCGACCGAATCGGGTATAGAATGATTTACGTGAATAAACTCTACTTTAAATTTACCAAGCGATACCACGCCGCCTGCATTTACCTCGTTAAGCTTTGCATCACCGAGTAGCTTATGCTCTTTAAGCTTGCCCGATATAAGACCGATAGTCAGTCGGGTTGCATAAATAGGCACGTTAAACTGCTTTAAAAGATAAGGTATTGCGCCGATGTGATCTTCATGTCCGTGGGTTACCACAAGGCCCTTTATCTTATCCTGATTTTCAAGCACATAGGTAAAATCGGGGATTACGGTATCGATACCCGGTGTATCCTCATCGGGAAAGGTCATACCGCAGTCAACCAGTATCATATCACCGTCGTATTCATATAGGGTAATGTTTTTGCCAACCTCGCCCAGTCCACCAAGCGGTATAATTTTTACGGGTATTGTCGGTTTTTTAGGCGTGGTATTGCGCTTTTGAGGCGCTGGATTGTACTGCTTTTTGGCTGTGGTTTTATTTTGCGATGGTTTGCTTGTAGATTTTGAACCTTTAGCAGTTTTTTGTTCTGACTTCTTATTAGACGGTTTCGTCTGTGCAGACTTGTTCCCGCCACTTACAAGATTTTGCACTGCGCGTTTGGCGTTAGAATTTGTTTGCTTTTTGCTATTGGTTGCGTTTGTACGCTTAGCCTTAGTTTTGTTTTCACTCATTAAATTAAATTTTCCTCCAATTGAATTAAAAATATGTAATATAAATCTATATCCTACCGATATAGAGTAAAAGTCATAATATCCCAAGATAATATCTATTATATTTTACTATCAATATGTACAACTTGTCAAGGAGAATTATTATTATAATCGTCATTATAATAATTATACACTATAATATTGTCGGACTTTACATATCTCAATCAAAAATTTCATATTTTTTGCTAATTGAAAAACACAATTATTACACTATATAATTAATATAAGGAGGCTGATATTATGAAAAAAGTAATTAAAATATTTGCAATTTTATTTTCAGGCGTTATCATGCTGACCTTTTGTTCTTGCAAAGCAAAACCCGATCCCATTTCTTCATCCTATACTCCTGTTCCTAAAGAATATAATATAAATCCACTAAACTACTATTCGGTATACTGCACCGATAATATGGCTTCTACCGAGATTGCCGTAAATGGCGAAAAAATATATTGCAAATGGCTTGATAACAACGACCAAGAACACATTTCAGTTATTGAAAATATAATTGCAAAATCAGACTGGACACTTTTGTCACAGCAAGATGAAATTGATGTTGCATTGACTTATTTTAAAAATTATAATTACCAACCGCTTAAAGAAAATATTGGCGAATGTCTTTTATATACCGATAAAAGTAATGATTTTTACATTACTGATATTGATGCCGATATAACCTATGATTTAGGAATGAATTTAGCAGATTGGCGGCGCTTTGCCACTAATAACACCGATACTTTTGCTTTTCTTTCAGCAGAGCCGATATTTATTAATAATGAATCGTTATATGAAGTAAGAGTGTATAAAATAGAGAAATATCTAAGCGACTCCATATATCAAAACACAACTTTGCTTCGCAATATGACTGCAAGTGACGATTTGAACAATATAGATAGCATAACTGTATTAGATGAAACTTGTATAGCAAAGCCATACCCTATGGATAAAGATAATATAGAATTTTTACAAAAATATACCTATAGCCACTATCGCGTGACAAAAAAAGAATATGCCGAACAATTACTCAAAGACAAAACCGAGTTTGGTTTAAAGATTATTACAAAAACAGGTGAAGAAATTTATCTTTATATTATGCAAGACGGAAGCATTGCAATTGCCCAGATGTGCGGAGATAGTGAAGTGCCTGAAATTGCTTATGACTTCTATACAGCGGATAAGGAAAACCGACTAACAAAAGAAAAACTTGAATTATTGTCAGAATAAAAAATTAAATTCAGGAGGAAACCAATGAAAACAATTCATAAAATCGCGTCGATTGTGTATAGCGTTTGGGCGGTATATTGGGGTTGTGTGTACACATATACAACAATACATAATGTAAGAACGATAGAATCTGACGGGATATACTCAACCATTAAAGCAACATATTTGCCTTTTCTTGAATTATTTTGTCTGTTTACAGCAGTAATAGCAATATCATTATTTGCGTCATCAGCCTTTTTGATTTATAATACATTTAGTAAAACATATTCGTTAAAGCGTTTCATTATTTCCGTTATATGGCTTGCCATAAATATCATTTGTCTTGTTGCTATACACAAAATGGAATATATAACACTTGATATGTTTCGCTTGAAGGTCTTTTACCTTAATCCCCAAAATCGCGACCTTAACTTAATTTTTTCGCTTATAACGTCAAGAAATGTTCTTTACGCAATTGCCGGTATTAATATTGTTTTGTCTTTACTTAGAATAAGGAGAGAAAATAAATGAAAACAATTCAAAAAATCGCGGCGATATTATATAGCATTTGGGCGATATATAGAAGCTATATTTTAATCCAAGCAGTTATATATTCTACCAGCACTGTAACCACCAAAGGCGTGCAATATTTTTCACGATTTAACGTTTTTTACGTTTTAATATTACTGGTTCCATCATTATCTTTAATAACGTCATCAATATTTATTGTTCTTAATTCTTTTGTAAAAAAATATTCCTTAAAGCGTGAGATTTGCTCTATTGCATGGCTTGGCGTGAATATTGGATTTCTTAACATTATACCACCAATGACATACCTAATTCCTGAATCAATAGTTACAGAAAAAATACAGATATTATTGGGTTTTTACACGGACAAGACTACTTTGATAATATCTATTATATTATCAAAATACGTTCTTATAGCATTTGCACTATTTAATATAATTATAAACTCGTTAAAAATAGGTGGTGTTGGTCGTGAAAAAGTTTAAAGAATTTTTATGTCTCTTGATACCGTTTACAATATTAAGCATTTTATCTATAGTATTTTTTGTTATACAAATTAACAATGCCGATGTTATAGGTTATATGAGTGGTGCCGAATATTTAAAACTTATGTTAAAAGACCCTACCTTTGTAATTGCTCTTGTTAACTCTTATGTACCGCCTGTTATAATTACTCTTATACCTTGTGCAGTTTATAAAGTTATAGCTTTTGCTTTGCGCAAAAGTATAAATATAACAAGAAAACCAGACTACATAATTTTGTTTGCAATTGGATTTATTATACCAGTTATTTATATAATTGCATTTACAAAAAAATTTGATTTTACCAATAATCTTGTATTTGCCTTGCAAGTGTCACTAATTGTTACGTTTATATTCTGGTTGGTTGAATTGATAATTAGTAAAATTAAAAAGGAAAGACAACTCATGAAAAAGATTTCTATTATAACTATTATTATAGGCGCTTTAATGCTTATTGTTGGTGTTGCACCGTTATTATTGAGTTTTTTAGTGGTTCCAAATACTCCATCTGTTGGCATAATTGGCGGAGCTGATTTCTCTGCAACACTACGTATTACATATATTTTTTGGACTGGTTCATTCTATCACCACCTTGCGTTTTGGGGTGTTGTTTTATTAATTATCAGCAATTTTAGGAAAAAAGATTAATTTAAAAATAAAAATTAACGGAGTATTCAATTCAATTGAACACTCCGTTTTGTTTTTACCAATTAACCTGCCAGCGTTTTGAATAACTACCGCTGGCGCTTTTATTTTCTACAGGGT
>CAYLXT010000098.1:0-4840 GCA_964387615.1 uncultured Ruminococcus sp. | reverse complement strand
TTCCTGCGCTGCGGATTTCAACTTCGTCAGCTCTCCGGAAAGATTGTCCTGCATCGTTTCGGCCATGTCTTTGGCCGTACCGTTTGCAGACTGCAGTTCCTGTTCGTACTGCTTGATCTTCGCCGTGCCTTCCGTCAGCGCCTGTGCTACTCCGCTATAGGATTTTTTGGTAAACACCGCCTGCAGGGCCGCCGCCTTTTCTGCGGTGCCCATGCCGTCTGTAGCCGCTTCCACGTCCGCCAGAATGTCCACCAGATTCCGGAAGTTTCCGTTCTGATCCTGCACGGCGATGGACGTCTGGCCGATCTGGATCTTCCCGTTTTTCATCTTTTTCGTGATGTCGGTCATGATCGCGGCCAGTTGTGTGCCGGCTTCAGATCCCTTCGTCCCCTGATTGGCGAACGCCTCCAGAAGAGCCGTCGTGGTCTCCATCGTCTGCCCGGCTACGTGCATCTTCGCCGCAGAGTTTCCAAACGCATCGCCCAGCTGCGTGGTCGTCGTGTTGGAGTGCGCCTGCGCGTATGCAAGCTGATCGGCCATCTTTGCGGAATCTTTCGCTTCCAACCCAAACGCGGACAGATAGTCCGTGACCAGATCGGATGCTTCCGCCAGATCCATCTGTGAGGACGCGGCCAGATAGAGAACGCCGTCCAGACCTTCCGTCATCTCCGCCGTGTCCCACCCGGCAAGCGCCATGTAAGACAGAGCGTCAGCCGCTTCGCCTGCGGAATACTGCGTCGTAGCACCCATCTCCCGGGCTTTTGTCCGGAGGGTATCAAATTCCGCTCCGGTCGCTCCGGAGAGGGCCAGCACCTTGCTCATGGACTTGTCAAAGCTCGCCGTGGTCTTGACCGATGCCGCGCCGAGCGCCGTGATCGGAACCGTGAGCGTCTTTGTCAGCGTCGTGCCGACAGACGTGATGCTCTTTCCGACCGTCTGGAGCTTTTCTCCGACCGCCTGCATCTGCTGGCCCATGACCTGCAGCCTGTTCGGGACATTTGCAAGCTCTTTCTCCAGCCTTGCCAGTTCCGCTTTTGCGTCAGCCAACGCCGTCTTCCATTTCAGCGTCTGGGAGCTGTTCTCGCCGGTCGCCGTGGAATACCGCCTGACATTCGCTTCCGCCGTGGCGACTGCAGCTTTCTGCTGCTCGATCTGGCTCTTCAGCAGGGTGCTCTGCTGCGTGGCCTTCTGCATCGCGGACGTCCCCTTGCCCCATGATGCCTCAAGCGATGCCGTTTCCGCCCTCATCAGCTTTGTCTGCTGTGTGATCTGGCGCAGCTGCTCCTGATATTGTCTTTCCCCGTCCAGCTTTACCCGGACGCCGATCTCGTTCGTTGCCATCTATTTCAGCTCCAGAATTTCTTCCATCGTCAGTTTCTTTTGTGCTTCGTCCGCGCCTTTCTCGATCGCCATGCAGGCCATCAGGTCAAGCATCTCGCCGAATCTCGTGTTCATGGTTTCTTCTTTCGACATCCCTAATTTATGTCCGTAATAGACAAACCACGATTCATTCAGGCTGACTGACCGGCGCTTTTTACCTTTTTTGGTTCTGCCTCCACTTTCCTCTCCGTGTCGCGCTTCTCGCACTCCAGAACCTCCGCCATGATCTCCTCGAAGAGACTGTTCGGCAGGCCTGACAACTCTTCCTTCCCCGGAGGATCGTTGTCCTTGATTCCGTGCGCGTTGTTGTAGGCTTTCACCATCAGGCCGAACTTGATCATCACACCTTCGGTATAGCTTGCCTTCGGATGGCTCACGGCCCAGTTGTCAAAGTCTACGTGTGCGCCGATAGAGTAGAAAAGATTATATTCCTTGCCATTGATCTTCATGGTTTCCTCCTTATGGTTAAACGCCCCCACGCTGTGAAGCGTGAGGGCTTACTTTTTATGAAACGCCGAGTTTCGTCTTCATTTCCGTCAGCGCCGTCGCCTTCGTTTCCTGGGCGGTGCCGTCCAGGCGCCAGTCCTGATTCGTCGTGTCGTCACGGTAGATGTTTGCGGTCAGCTCCGTGGTCTGCCAGTCGATGTCCTCTTCCTGAGTTTCGGCTTCCAGTCCCTCCGGGCTGAACATGACCTTCGGCAGGATCAGCGGTTCGTATGTCGTCGCGCCGTCCTCCATGTAGCGAACGATGCAGCCAAAACCGACATACGGCACGCTCTGGTCGTTGCCGTAGTGTGTCCAGCCGGCAGAATCCGCAGCAGACAGGCCGAAGATCATCCGGCGTGCGGTTTCCTTCAGGCCGTCAACCGTGATGGTCGCGGTGCCGCTGCCGAAGGTCGTTCCGGCGTTCTCGGCTTCCACGTTGTCTGCATAAAACTTGTTATCTGTCGCATCATCCGGATTGATCGCTACACTGACGCCCCGGCCCAATGCCATCGCGCCGGAATATGTGACCGTGGTTCCGGATGCTGTGTAAGTGGCTACCCACGGATCGGAGTAGCCTGTTATAACTCTTCCGTTTGCCATTGTGTTGCTCCTTTCAGCTCATGTATTTTTCGATTTCCTTTTCCAGTTCTGCCTTCATGGCTTCTTCCGCCGCGCCCCTGGCCCTGTTTACCGCAGGCCGGACGATCGGCGTCTTCTTCATGTAGGATGTGCCGCTTTCCACGGCCCGGATCTTTGTGCCCGCCCGGAACCCGGCTTTTGTGGAGATCACGCCGCCTTCGTTCCGCATCTTCGACAGACCGAAGGCTTTGTCGATCTCTTCTTTTTCGTCAGGGTAAATGCCTTTTCTCTTTTCCCCGTTCGGAACATACTCGTCCTGGACGGGGATCCCGGATAAGGCTGACCGGATAGAATCACCGACCACCCTGCCTCCTTCCCAGACGGCACGCTTGCAGGATTCCTCCGCGTTTTCCGTCAGGCTTTCCAATTTCCGGATGTAGGCGTCAAGACCCGTGATTCTGATCGTTGGCATAAGACCACCTCACGCGGAACAGCCACTCGTAGTGAATAAACCGTGTTTCATCCTCATATTGCACAGAATTCAGCTCCCAGCCGATTCCCGCCGCGTTCAGCGCGTTCTGGATCGCTTCGATGTTCGCGTCGTCTTCTGTTTTCGTGAAATAATCAATCGTTCCTTCAATGGTCTGCCCGGCCTTGTAGTTGTCGGTGTTCAGAGCAGCCACTTCGGAATCTTCTGCCCAGACGACATATCTGTCAGAATCATCATATGCCGTGTAGTGGCCGACGTTGTCCGTTACAGTCAGGAGCGCGTCTTTCACCTTTTCAAGACATGACAGCATAGTTATCACCGATCCTTTCCAAAGACAGCTTCGTGATCCGCAGGCCGTCCTCGTCCGTCGTCAGCTGAACCATCACGATTCTATACTGGTCGCATTCCGCCGTCAGGTTCCCGTCCGGGTCCGCTATGATGGCAATGTGCCGGTTGGCTTTTATTTCATTCCAACCCGGCACGCTGACCACAGCTTCGATCTGCTGTTTCGCCTGCAACGCGGTGTAATAGCGGTTGATCCCGAGCGTTTCATATCCGAAGTAAAACCTGTCTGTCAAAGTCAGGCCGTCTACCGGCATCTTGCCCGGGATCTTCACCTGTGTCAGCTCATACACGCCGACGATCCCATCATCGAATGTCATGTCGCTTCCTCCGCTATCTTCTGCTGCATAAGGATGTTGTTAAGCTGATAGCGGAGAAACCTCGGCATGGCTGTCTCGCCGCCGCTGGGCGCGAACCCCGTCCCTATGGTGGCGGCTTCTGTGCTTCCGGCCCTTTTCCGGAAGAGGTATGCCGCGTAGTCGATCTGGCAGGCATTATAGTCTGGCATATCGTCATTCGAGATCCCCTCCCGGGCCATGGCAGCCTGCGCCGCTTCAAGCAGGAATATAAGATAAGGATCCTGCGTGTTTGTCAGGAGCTGCAGGTTGCTTTTCAAGATTGTCAGTTTCTCCGCATCAGTCATGATTTATCCCTCATGTGGTGTACGTCACCGTCACCGTGTACTCCGTCGTGTCCGTCGGATCGTCACGGTCGGCAACCGTTACCGTCAACGTGTTCTCGCCTTCCTCCCACGACGCATTCCCGCCGTTCGTGACCGGCGTGGAGCCGTTCAGGATCGTGACGGTATCGCCCGGGTCGGTCGGCGTGGCTGTCACCTTGTTTGTCGCGTTCGTCGTTGATGCCGTGTACGTTGTCGTACCACTGTCAAACGCAGGCGTTAAGGTCAGCGACCCTATCTTCAGCCCAGATAAGGTCTTTACGAAGGGTCCGAAGAGCCCATCTTCAGGGCAACGATCTTCTGCGGGTTGACGATCTTGGCGTCAAACTCAGTCCAGCCGACGACGCCGATGGCGTGCTGGGCCGCATAATGCTCGTTGAGCACCTGAATCTCCAGGTCTTCGACCATCTTCACGCCAAGACCAGAGAAATCTCCGTAGTAGATGGCCAGCTTGTTCGCGGTGCCCATCTCAGGCATATTGCCGGAGACATAGACCGGACGGCCCAGAAGGGTGATGCCGAAGCCATTGGCCACATCCGGCTGCAGGAGCGGACGGTTGTTCGTGTCGACCATGGCGCGGATAGCGTTGCGGGTTGTCGGGCTCATGATCCAGCAGGCGTTGTTCTGGAACGCATCCGGAATGGCGCCCTGCAGACCGATCAGGTCTTCCAACGTCACGGAGCTCTTGTATGTGCCGGTCTTTGTCACAAGGTTGGCAGACAGGCCGATACCAAGAGCCTTGGAGGCTGTGCCGACCAGGCATTCTTTCTCGTAGAACGACGCGAAGGCCGCTGCCATCTCATCGACCACGAACGGGACGATGTCCACGTCGGCGTTATTGACAAGGGACTTGGAGATCTTCGCCAGCGCACCGGCAAGGAACC
>CAYLXT010000097.1:0-5097 GCA_964387615.1 uncultured Ruminococcus sp. | reverse complement strand
TGGTATGCGCACACAAGTGTCGGGGTTTTTTAGCAACAACTCTTCCGGCAGACCCTTGCTTTCTTTACCAAAAAGTAAATAACAGTTATCGGGATAATTAGGTTCAGAATGTGTTTGTCGTCCTTTTGTTGTAAAGTAAAAAAAGTTTCCGCCCTGGTTCTTATCAAAGAAATCTTGTAAATTTTCGTAGTATGTGATATCAAGATATTTCCAATAGTCCAGTCCTGCGTGTTTTAACTTTTTGTCATCAGGAGTAAAGCCCATCGGCTTTACAAGATGAAGTCGTGCGCCCGTAGCGGCACAGGTGCGCGCAACGTTGCCCGTGTTTTGAGGTATTTCGGGCTCTACCATTACTATATTTATTTTTGCCATAAAATCACCAAACGACATTATATTATTTTTATTTGGTACTTGTCAAGTAATCTTGTTTATTGTATAATATTTTCGGTGATTTTATGAAGAAAAATGCGAATATTCTAGAATATGTTGAAAAATATAAGAACAAATACGGTATTGATTACGCTAAAGACGGTGGCGGGCTTGTAAGTACGCTGTCGGTTATATCCTATATTGTGTGGATATATACCTTTTTTATGACAGCGCTTTTTATTTTCAGCACATGTATGATGATAGGTGTAGGCAACGCCGATTTTGATTATATAGCAAATTCGTTTATTACAATCTGCATTGGCACGGGTGTTATGATTTTAGGCGCGGCGCTATACCTTTGCAAGCAAAAAATTTTAGGCGCTGCCGCAACAATTGTTGCGCAACCTGTTATGGTAATGGCATATTTTCATATAACACGAGATTCTGCCGGATTTTTAAATGCATCATTTTATTGGCGTCACGCAGTGCCCGCTGCAATACTTTTATGTTTAGCAGTGTGGATTTTGGTAGTGCTTATCCGTGAAAAAATTAAAACCAACAAGCTTTATGATATGTTGGTTGACGGCCTTTATAAGCAGTACGGCAAAAAAGGCGGAGAAACACTAAGCGAAGAAGATTGGCAAGAATTTTTAACACAATACAATCCGTATAAAAAAACAGATTAAGGTAACAATATTCCCGAAAGGGAAGTGGAAATATGTTGCCTGATAAACAAAAATACAGCGAAATGACAAAAAAGGCATCGCCACCGTCGCCCAAGGTAAAGGATTTTATATGGGCGTATATTGTGGGCGGTGCCATTTGTGTTATAGGTCAGTTGCTAAATGAACTATATACAAATATTGGACTATCGGAAAAGGTAGTAAAAATGGCGGTGCCCGTGTCGGTTATACTTATAGCGGCACTCTTGACAGGCTTTGGTCTTTTTGACAAAATTGCCAAACGCGCAGGTGCTGGGACTCTGGTGCCTATAACAGGCTTTGCAAACGCGGTGGTGTCACCCGCGATAGAGTTTAAAAACGAAGGATATATTTTAGGTGTCGGCGCCAAAATATTCACTATAGCGGGACCTGTAATTATGTACGGCACTATTGCAAGCGTGCTTTACGGGTTTATTTACTGGATAACAACATTGTTTTAACGAAAAAGGCTTGACCAAACGGTCAAGCCTTTTTGTATTATACACCACCAGTTAAATGTGCAAATAGCCCACCAGATGTGATATATAGTATAGTTGTAATTATTGGCCAAATGAAAATCCAAATCCATTTTTTGCCTATCAGTTGCCTTTGTTTCGGATTTTTGCGTTCTGCAAGAAAATATGATAAGCAAATTATAAAACAAATTATTGCGATAGGATTGATTGCTACAAAATAAAAAAGAAGAATACTTATATCTGATAAGAGAGAAACTGGACTTCCTCCTCCGATGAGCAGGCAAATAATAGGAACAAAACAGTATACACAATATATAATTTGCAATATTGATGTAATTTTCAAAGCTTTTAATGTTTTCATACTATCACTCCTTTTATTTCATTATACCACACCGCCGTTTTAATGTAAATGTTTTTGCAAATTGGTGTGTCTTATATTGAAAGCAGCAGAAGGAATGGTGCTGGGCGTCGGTGCTAAAATGTTCACAATAGCAGGACCGGTTATTGTGTATGGTACGGTTGCCAGCGTGGTGTATGGTTTGATTTATTGGATTACCACATTGTTTTAACGGGCGACCGCAGGTCGCTCCTACGAATCATCTTGCAACATTTACTGTAGGGGCGCACTTTGTGCGCCCGCAAAAAAGGCACCGTTTTTACAGTGCCTTTTTCAATGCATATTTTAGAGGATTGTTCTCAATGTACTGCCAAATCTCATCATAATCCTGCTGATTGCGAATCCCATGGTCATAAAAAGATTTCTGCCAAATGGGTCTGCCGATTTGTTTGGTGATGGATCCTTTGAACTGTTTTATTGCCCTTGATATTGTAGGGGCGAACTGTGTTCGCCCGTTCTCATCGGTGTTAATTGAAAAGATGAAATGAATATGATCCGGCATAATACAGTATTTATCTACACGAACAGCATCATATACAGTATTCAGCTTTTGTATTTCCTTATCCACGATTATTCCAATATCTGACAACGGAATATCGGCGGGCGAACACAGTTCGCCCCTACGGTCAGACCAGAAGATTTTTTCTCTGTTCGCGGTGCAGACTGTAATGAAATATGCCCCGGGAGTAGAATAATCGTAATCTTTTATACGTATTTCTTTGCGTTTAGGAAGATCGCCCATCGGATTACCTCGTATATGTATATGTTTCAAAACCATCAATCCAATAGGTGTTATTCAGGAATCGTGGAGTTCTAAAGCGGATGACCTTACGAATTCTGAAAGCATTGGGACGGAGAGAAAAACCGGGTTTATCTTTCAGTTGATTGAGGGCATCATTTGCTTTTTCCTTTGAATCATAAATTCCAATATCAAAGTAGTGGAAGTAGTCTGGTTTAGCCGTAATGAAAAAATGAGTCAGACGATAGTAAATCACAGATAGCCCTCCTTTCTCTTTTGATCATTATACCATAGTGCCAAATGAATGTAAATATTTCTGAAATTTTAGTCCTAACAGAACACGAATGTATGCGTCCTAACTTGACAGCAGCAGAAGGATATATTTTAGGTGTCGGCGCCAAGATTTTTACAATTGCAGGACCTGTAATTATGTATGGTACAACAGCAAGTGTGTTATATGGGTTTATTTATTGGGTATTTAAGTTGTTTTGATTGTAGGGAGGGGGCTTGCTCCCACCGAAAAATGCTTGACCAAGCGGTCAAGCATTTTTTCATAAAATTTATTTTAATACATCGTTTATATCCATAGAAAAAATAGCGCCAACAGGGAAAAGTTCATTTGTTGAATATGTTACTTTTAAGGTACCGTCACCCTGCAAAATAAGTTTAATGGTTATAGCGTCGGGGGCACCCTCCCAAAAACTACCCTTTACAATTATCTCGGTATCGGTAAGCTCAAAGTAATGTGGATTTTGTCCGCCGCCCTCTGAATAATAATTTTTGCCTTCAAACACTATTGGTGTTTGATTTGGATCGGTTTGTACAGAGTTAAAATATCTTTCGACTACTACGCATGCTTCGCTATCAAATTGCAATGCACCACCTACAAGCATATCACCAGATACTTTTAGATTTCCTACATATTCTTTTGAGGTGTCAAGGTCTTTTTTGGGATTTAAAGTATTACTTACACCGCAAACGGTGCATTTGCCACCCGAATAGCTGTGATCGCCCTTTTCACCTTCGGTAACGCCGCAGGTTTTACAGGTCTTTGGAGCTTTGCAGGTAGCAGATTTCCAATCATGCCCTAATGCACTACCTTGAGTCGTGCCGCAAGTGCATTTAGAAGGCTCTGTGCAGGTTGCTTTTGAAAATGTGTGTGTATGTGACGGTGCTGTAGTTTGGTTTTGGTTTTGGTTTTGGGTTGGGGTTTGTTGTGACTCTGACTGTGTGTTACCGTCTTCGGAGTTTGTTTCGTTCTTTTCTTCGTTGTCATCTACACTGTCAATTATTTTTGTGTCGAGTATTATTTTAAGCTCGTCAGCAGCAGTAGCTGCAGCGGTTGATGCATTACTTAAAATAGAATTTGTGTCGATATCCTGATTTTTTACCTCTATAATTTCAAAATCAATTTTTGCATCGTCTTTAATATAGCCATTACTATTGGCTACAGACACAAACATTTTTATAACGGTTTGATAATCTGTGTCCTTGTAAACAATACTGTCAATAATTTGTTTTGCATCATCGTTTACAGCCTCAACTGCCAGAACAATGCCGTTATCATCAAGATAAAGATTTATTTGTGGATTTATGCTTGCAAGCAGAACAACTGAGTAGCTATCAGGTGCAACAAAACCAACGGTTTGGGTGCTTGTTTCCTGTGGTGTGCTGCCGTTTGAAAGATTTTCATTACCACCTCTACAGGCTGTAAGTGAAAATATAAGGATAGCCGCCATTAAAAGTGTCTGAAATTTTTTCATTTTTTATCCTCCAAAAGAATTTTTAACAAACGGTTGCTTGTCAATTTGAGTATAACACACAATTGCGCTTTTGTAAACTAAATTCTGTTGCGTAAAGGTTTAAAAAAGGTCTTGCAACCAGCAAACGCAGTATAAAAGCACAAAGTTAAGTTCAAATAAAAAACTGCACCCTATGCCACGGTTCCATAAGGAAGTATGGTTTTGGAGATAGAAAAACCTCTTTATTTGTTCCATAAAATATATCATCACGGTTGGCAATGAGCTTAAAAAACTCCTCTAATTTTACCCAATAATCACTGCGATAATCCATTTCATAGGAATGACCCCAAATATAAAAAATCTGAGGTGCATCGGGTGTCGTATTTATAAATTTTTCACCCAATTTCATCATCTTATCAAAGTCAAGATGGTAAACGGTAGGGTTAAAGCGGTATAAATTATCCTGAATATCAAAGCTGTCATTACAAGTAATGGTGCGGCTATATTTAACGCCTGTGTTATTCTTTATAATTTCGGCAACGCGGTCGTCGTTATTGATACCGCCACCGGGGTATGCCATGCCAACAACCTCGTAACCGACCATTTCGGATAAATTTATTCTATCTTGCTCTACCTGACGGATAACCTCAGCCTCTTCAAGCGGTGGCAGGTG
>CAYLXT010000096.1:0-5138 GCA_964387615.1 uncultured Ruminococcus sp. | reverse complement strand
TTGTCGTATACCGTGATGCTGTCCTTGGTAAAGCCACTGAGCGTTTTGCTTGGTGTTATATTATATACGCCTGTGGTATTAACACTTAATGACCAATCGCGTGGTGGCACTTCACGTACCGCGCCGCACTCGTTACAGTCTACATCGTATTTATCGTCATAAATATGATCGGGTACCGTGCGTGTAGTACCGCATACGTTACAACTTGTGTCACAGTTGTTATCGTATTTATGTGCCGATGGCGTGCGCATTGCGCCACAGTTATTACAATCGCTATCACACGCGCTATCGTAAGAGTGACCATTAGGCGTCCAACCGCAAGCCAAGCAGCCCAACTGACAATCGTTTGCAAATGAGTGTGGTGTTATGCTTGAGTCTACGAGTCCGCATGAGCATGAGACGCTATGACCATCTGCGCCGTTGGCGATTGCATCATCGTGGAATGAACGCAATTCAGGCATAGAATCGGTCTTGATAAATGCGGATGGAAGTTCCTCATCATCAAGTTCGGACACCACCTTTATTTGCCCTTCGGTTGCGGCAAAAATCTTTCCGTCAACAAGTGGGTAGTTTTCGAAATCAACGTTAGTAAAAACATTTTCATAACACTTAGGGTCGTTGAAACGTGAACCCTGGATTTGAGCGCAGTCAAATGCAGGAGTATCAAGAATTATACTGTTACGAATCATATTATAATAACGTGGTGTTTCGGCGCCATCATCGGTCATCTCAAGTCCTTCCGGCTTAACGAGACTATCGCTTACGATAACACTGTTGTTAGCGCAACTCCAGACAGGAGCAGTTTTATCTCTTGCAACATCTATAATGTTGGTAACCATATTTCTGTTGTTGATTTTGTTTTCGAGTTTTCCGGCAATTTGGTCTTGCGTTATTCCACGCATTTGCATAAGCTCACTAATAGAGCAGAAACGATAACCTGCCTCGTAAAACTTAGGCAAAAGCTCCTCTAATATTTTGTATGTATCTTCTGCTCCGACAACTCCTACTTCATGGCAAAGAATTACATCGCCGTCTTGCCAGGTGCCAATACCGTTTTTAAACACGTTATAACGGTCGTTATATGTTTTAGAGCTATCCCAATCAAGCGCATCGTACTTGAGCCATATAACGCCGAGATTTTCTTCAGTACAAACTTTAAATGTGTTTTCGGTAGGCTTAATGTTGGGTGGACGGTAAAACCTAACCTTGTACGGCGTGCCGTCTATGTTTTTTAAATTAGACTGGAGTTTGTTGGTAAGATTATCGATATCAGCCTTAATCTCATCATAAGTGGCTTCGCCGCCGTTTGCACCGCCAATGGTCGCAACAAGATGCTTGTCACCGTGATTGCCAATGTCCCAGCCTGCATTAATAGCCGATTGCATAGTCTGGTAACTGCTATCGCCGGTTATCGAGATACCTCTGACAAAGAACGTGCCCGTGCCCTCATACAAAGAGAACAGTTCTGTATAACGAGACATATTTGCGCTTGGACCGTCGTCAAATGTAAATGCCAATAACTTATAATCTTCCGGATGGCTTTTCCATTCGGGATCCTGCTCTGTTGCCGTGTATGTCGAAGCATAATTGGCTGCATAGGTAGCATTATTGCCGTAAACCAAGCAATTGTCCATATAAACAATATCGCTCGATGCGCCAATAACAACACCTGTGCTGTCGTGCGAATTGGAGGCATTGTGAATATAGTTGTTTGCAACTACACAAGAGTCAAACCAGATAGCGCCATTTGCTTTAACCCCATAGTCTTCGCCTGATGAAACAGCTGCGATACCGCCTACCTGATAATCGGTAGCGGTTGAAGTAATGTAAGAATTTTTAAGAGCGATATTGTGAAAAGCCGCACCTGCATCTACTGTTGAAAAAAGACCTGCGTTGTTATCCGATGCTTGATACAGACCGTAAATGGTTACGCCGTTACCGTCAAAATCACCTGCAAAGCATGTCTGCTCCCAGCCCATATTCGGCCAAGCTTTCACAGAAGTTACGTTTGCTTCAAAATACGCTTTAACTGACGTTGCATTTGTCTGCCGCATAATAGCCTGTGCTTTTGTCTGGGGCTGAAGAATGATAGTGCCTATGCTATCATCTATCTTGTAGTATTTACCCGCTGTGTTGTCTGCCTTGCCGTTCTTAACGAGCCAAGCAAGTTCATCTGCAGTTTTAATAATATAAGGATCTGCCTTTGTGCCGATACCGGTTGCGATGCCCTCAGCAACGTCACCATCCCAGTAGATTGTACTGCGGGTTGCACAGTTGCTCAATGTACCACTATCGGCATATACTGCAAAACCCACATTTGTGAAAAGCGACATAGCAAAAATTGCGAACGCAAGAACAAAGCTAAGTGCCTTTTTGCTGTTTTTAAACAAACTTGTCATTTAAACCCATCCTTTCTATAAAACACAAATATTTGTTTATATACAATTTAATTATATGGTTATTTTGTAAAATTTCAATAGTTTTTATTTTTTAACGCATAAAAAGAAAAAACAACCTGTTAAATGCTAAATAAACAGGTTGTTTTTATAATTATTTTACTATTTTAACCTTTGCGCCGTTACCAATTCCTGCGGCATTGGCGTCGTCGGTGTCGATGTGCATTTCAAGGCGGAAATCCTTGTGAACGCGAACCTGAACGTCATAAAATTTGGTTCTGCGTTCGCCACTAACCTCTACATCAACATATTGACCGTCCGAGAGACCGAATGCGGTGCCCTCGTCACAGCTCATATGTATATGACGGTTAGCGATAATGCAACCCTCTTTAAGCGTTACAACACCTTTTGGTCCTATAATGGTAATGGGTGACGAGCCTGCTATGTCGCCTGATTCACGCACGGGGGGTTTTACTTTAAGTGTGAAAGAATCGGTACGTGAAATTTCTACCTGCGAAGCCTTACGAACGGGACCTAATACTCGTACGTTTTCAATAGGACGAAGTGAGGGACCAACTATTGTTAAGGTTTCTTTGCAAGCAAACTGACCGGGCTGTGACAAATCCTTTATAGGTGTGAGCTCATATCCTGCGCCGAAAAGTGTTTCTAAATCAGCGGTAGACAGATGTATATGGCGGTTTGAAACACCAACGGGTACGGTATTGTTGTCGACTGATGCTTTGTTATCACCAAGTTCAGCCATAACTCTGCCGACAATTTCGGCTATCAAAGTATCATTATTAGCCATTGTTATAACTCCTTAAATTATGCGGAAGCTTTCTGCCATTACGCAACGGCGCTGACGTGTAAAGCTACGAGCCGAAGTAATGCCCTCGCCTGTAGGACCTGCAATTGTAAAGGTTGCGTGACCCTCGCCACCAAAACCGATACCTGCGTATGAAGGCGCATTTTTAACGAATATTGTGGTTTCAACCTCACGTGCGAAACGAGAAAGGTTATCAACGTTTTTAGAGTGCATATGCGCAGTATGGCGGTTGCCATGCTCTGCTTTTACTGCCAAGTCAATAGCCTCATCAATGTCATTAACACGAACTATAGGAAGTATCGGCATCATAAGCTCTTCCTGAACAAACGGGTGGTTAAAATCAGTCTCACAGATAATGCAACGGATGTCATCGCTTACTGTAATGCCAAGCTTTGCGAGAATCACCTTCGCATCACGACCAACGCAGTCACGGTTTACTATCTTGCGAACGTTACCCTTTTTATCGGTTTTGTCAACAAGAACAATGTCGGCAAGGCGTGCCGCCTGCGCGCTGTCTATCATATAAGCGCCGTTTTTAAGCATAACTGAAATCAGTTCGTCAGCGATATTTCTGAAAGCGAATACCTCTTTTTCGGCAATACAAGGAAGGTTGTTATCAAAGGTGCAACCGTCAATTATATCTTTTCCTGCCTTTTGAATGTCGGCAGTATCGTCAACTATAACGGGTGGGTTACCTGCGCCTGCGCCGATAGCCTTTTTGCCCGAAGAAAGCACAGCCTTTACAACACCGGGGCCGCCTGTGCAAACAAGCAGACGGATAAGTGGGTGTGATTGCATAATTGCGGCTGATTCAAGGGTTGGCTTTTTCATAGAGCAAACCAGAATCTCAGGTCCGCCCATTGCCTTACTTGCGCGGTTTACAAGGTCAACTGCGTAGTTTGATGCAGCAATGGCATTGGGGTGTGGGTTAAACACAACACCGTTACCTGCAGCTATCATACCAATACTGTTACATATTACGGTTTCGCTTGGGTTGGTACTTGGAGTGATAGCACCAACAACACCAAACGGAGCCATCTCAACGAGTGTTAAACCGTAGTCACCTGTTTTAGCAGCGGATACTATATCCTCGGTACCCGGAGTCTTGTCAGCCACCAGCATATGCTTTGCAGTTTTGTGGTCTACCCTGCCCATACCTGTTTCTTTAACACCGATTTCAGCCATAATGTGCGCCTCATTACGTGTAAGACGACGAATTTCAGTAATAAGCTCTTCGCGTTTTTCTACCGACATAGCGCGTACAGCCTTATATGCTACCTGTGCTGCGGCAATTGCGTCGTTCATATCGTCAAACACACCTACAAACTTTTTGCCCGCATACTGTGTGCTGTCAAAACTTGCAGTCGGAGCCGCTGATACCTGATTTAACACCTGACTTACAACCTCACGGATTTCGGCCTCGGTAAGATTTCTTGCCATATACGATCACTCCTTGTGAAACTTCTAAATTAATACATTAGTTCAATGTGTTTGCTCTTTAAATATTCAATCCAGTTAGAACTGGGTTCGGTATCGGTAGCGATTATATCTACATTTGTAACATCACTAACCTTAATAAGTGAAATTTTATCAAACTTACTTGAGTCAACAAGCAATATCTTGGTTTCAGCAGACTCAAAAATCGCCTGCTTCATTTCGGAATCCTTTTCGTTGGAATCGGTAATTCCGCGATTCATATCAAGGCCTTTCGAAGAGCATACCGCATAGTCCACGTGGAATGCGCGTATGGTTTTTTCGGCCTGGGGGCCAACAAGCGACAGTGAACCTTTTTTTAATTTGCCGCCTGTGGAAAATACGTTCCAATCATCTTTGTCGGAAAGCTCTATAAGGGCTTCAACCGAATTGGTTATAAGTGTAATGTTTTTTAAATTCTTTATATAATTCAGTACAAGCAA
>CAYLXT010000095.1:0-5158 GCA_964387615.1 uncultured Ruminococcus sp. | reverse complement strand
AACTCTTTTAATTCTTCAAACATTTTTGGGTTTTGCCAGAGCCATTTGCCCCAAAAAGTATCACGCAGGGGTGCGATGCCCGGAATAATAAGGCCCACATTGTTGTTTGCCCTCTCTAAAAACAGTTTTGCCGCCTCTTTATCAAAGTGACAACCACCAAGCTCAAACCAACCAAATAGCGATGTGCCACCCATTGGGCACATAACAATTCGATTTTTGATTTCAACATTTCCGATTTTCCAAGGAGTAAATAGCGCTTCGTATTTTTCATCTGTTTTATTCATAAGATCAAACCCTTCTTAAATAATATTCGTTATTGTTTATTGGTTTCGTTTACATAATGCTCTAAGCTATCACTAATGATTTTAAGGCAACGATAAAATTCAACCCTCTCCTTTTCCGAAAGCCCAACACTAATTTCATCAAGCACAAAATCGATTTTATTAGCAATCTTTTTGCTAACCTCTTTACCTTTTTCGGTCAAGCAAATGGGGCTCTTATATTTCTTTGCCGTTTTTGATTCACAGGTCAGATAGCCATTCTTTTCAAGATACTCCACCGCACGGGAAATGGTTGCCTTATCCTCCTCGCAACGCTCGCAAAGATCCGTAGCGGTAAGTCCATCTGCGGTATAAAGATAAAATAGGCAGGATATGTGGGCACTTCGTAAATGGTACTCAGCCATTTCCTTATTCTTGATTTTACGGATATTCCGACTGATTCGGTTGATGAGCATAGTAAAAGTTTCAAATCGCTCTTGCATAAGTGCCACACCTCCATATGCTTGTTGAACTTTCAACAGGTGAAATTATACCATAATCTTGTTGAAATGTCAACAAGTGCTTGCAAGTTTCTCGATTTTGGTGTATAATATGAAAAAATGTATTGGAGGGAACTCCGTGGAGGATATAAAAAATATTGTCGCAAAAAACATAACCGAATTGCGGCTTCTCAATAATATGACGCAAATTGAGCTTGCTGAAAAGCTTAATTATTCGGATAAAACCATTTCCAAGTGGGAGCGTGCCGAATCCTCTCCTGATATTTCCGTGCTTGTTGAAATTGCAGATTTATTCGGCGTTTCTTTGGACTACTTGGCAAGAAAAGAAAATATTGAGGAAGCAGTCAAGGAAAACAAAATCAAGGAAGCTCGTTATAATCGCAGAGTGATCTCCTATATTTCCGAAAGCGTTGTTTGGTTCATCGCAATCTTTGCTTTTATTATCACAACGCTTATTATGGGAAGAACCACATTCCAATGGTTATATTTTGTGTACGCCATACCTATTGCAATGATCGTAAAATTGGTGTTCAACTCTATTTGGTTTAACCCACGCAGAAATTATTTCATCATTTCTGCAATGATTTGGTCTGTACTCGCAGCCATACATATAACATTTTTATATTTTAATATTGATGTTTCCCTTATTTATATTTTGGGGATTATCGGTCAAATCGTGATAATATTATGGTCTTTCATTAAAAAGCCTAAAATTTAATAATCGCTTTATCTTAAACGCCCTGTTTCGCTATGAAACAGGGCGTTTTTGCATACTCTACAATATGTAGAATTGAACGGAGAATAATTCTACGGTGGAGATTTTGATTTATAGAGACCATTCTTTGATACATAGGTTTCCCCTTTAAATAGATGTAAGTATAATTTGTTTTGAAACAAGGGGGTGGTTTTTGTTGAATATTCTGTTTTGCGGCGACAATGGGGTGTGCCAAGGCATATTCCTTTCAACACTTTCGCTTTGCAACCACACACAGGAAGACCTGTGCATTTATATTTTGACTGCAAGCATTGGCAAGCATACGGCAATTTCGCAGGACTTTGCCAACAAATTGCAAAAGCATATATCAACCAAAGGCTTTGAGCATAAGGTCTATCTTATAGATATCAGCGAACAGTTTGGAAGCTACCTGCCGCTTGCCAATATGAGTACGAGGTTTACACCGCTTTGTATGTTAAGGCTCTTTGCGGATATGATACCTGCAATTCCTGATAAAATTTTATATCTTGATACCGATGTGCTCTGCCGCAGAGATTTTAGCGCCCTTTATTATTCGGATATTTCCGATGTTGAAATTATGGGTGTGCCCGACCGATACGGCAAGTGGTTTTTCGGCAATATCTTTAAGCACGATTATCTCAACTCCGGTGTGTTGCTTATGAATATGGAAAACATACGAAAAAGCGGACTTTTTGCAAGGTGCAGAGATATGTGCAGGGACAAAAAGATGTTTATGCCGGATCAATCGGCACTCAATAAATTGGCGGTTAAAAGGAAGATTCCTGCAAAATATAATGCCCAAGGAAAAATACACCCTGATACTGTGTTTAAGCACTTCACAACCTTTTTTAGATTTTTGCCGTATATCCACGCTGTTACAATTAAGCCGTGGCATACCGAAAAATTACATAACGAACTCAAGACCTTTGAGTTTGACGATATTTTAAACGAATGTAAGGAGCAACTGAAATGAACAGAGAAATCCCTATCTTTTTTACCATTGACGATGGTTATGCGCCTTTTTTGGCTGTAGCACTTAATTCTGCAATCAAAAATGCAAGTCCTGACAGACATTATAGAGCCATCGTTCTGCACCAAGATCTAAACGAAGCCAATGCTGCTAAATTAAAATCGCTTGAAACTGAAAACTTTAAGATTCAACTTACACCTATGAAGGTCAATTTTGAAGCACTTGATGACCGTATGAGTAATCGGCTTCGCTGCGATTATTTTACCCTTACGATTTATTTCCGCTTGTTTATTCCGGCAATGTTTCCGCAATATGACAAGGGAATATATATCGACAGCGATGTGGTTTTAACTGATGATATCGCCAATCTTTATGATATTGACATCGGCAACAATTTTCTCGGTGCTTGTACTGATGCTTCCATTGCGGATACACCGCCTTTGGTCGCCTATACAGAGAACGCCGTAGGAATTCCAAAGGGCGAATATATAAATTCCGGCGTGTTGCTTATGAACCTGAAAAAACTGCGGGATTGCGATTTGGAAGGACATTTCCTGAATCTTCTGAATACATATCATTTTGACAGTATCGCTCCCGATCAAGATTATCTTAACGCAATGTGTAACGGAAATATATATTATCTTGACGAGGCTTGGGATGCGATGCCAAATGATGCAAAGCCTCCGCTTAAAAATCCGAGTCTTATTCACTATAATCTTTTCTCAAAGCCTTGGTGTTATGACGGTGTGCAGTACGAAGATGCGTTTTGGAAATATGCCGAGGACAGTGGATATATTGATGAAATCAAGGCTTATAAGGCCGCTTATACGGAAGATAAGAAAAAGCTGGATTCAGACTGCCTTGCGCTACTTGTTCGCAGAGGCAGCGAAATTCCTGAGGGTGAAGTTACATTCAAAAAACAGTTTGAAAAGGGTGTTAAAATCAGATTATGATTATAGGCAATAATCGAAAGGCAGTTATAAAAAACATAAAAGAGTTTGCAGAAAGCGGTCAATTTCATAACAAGGTAGAGCTTGACGATCCTGTGCTCACATTAGAGCAGAGCCGTAAAATAACCAACAACTATCTTGAAAACAGAAGCAGCTTGACCTTCAAATTGAAAACAGTATTTGGTGTATTCCTTGCAAAAACCGCTGCAAGAATCATAAATAAAAACACCGAAATAGTTGGTCTTGAAAAGATACCAAGAGATATGGGCGGCGTGCTTATTACAAGCAACCATTTCAGCCCGCTTGAAAATACCATTATTCGCCATCTGACCAACACACTCGGCAGAAAAAGACTTGGAATTATCTGTCAAACCTCTAATTTTGCTATGACGGGTATTATTGGATACATAATGAATTATGCAGACACCATTCCCATTTCAAATGACCCACGATATTTGGCAAGAGGCTTCCTTTCGGTACTGAAGGAGCGGTTGGTTGATAAAAAACACGCAATCCTTTTATATCCTGAGCAGGAAATGTGGTTTAACTACCGCAAGCCCCGCCCACCAAAAAACGGAGCATATTTTTATGCCGCAAAGTTAAATGTGCCGATTATCTCCTGCTTTGTTGAGATTATAGATCTTAGTGAGGATGACACCGCCGAATTCAAAAAGGTCAAATATATCCTGCATATTTTGGATGTTTTATATCCCAACCAAAGCAAAAGCGTAAAAGAAAACACCGAGGCACTTGGCACTCGGGATTACACACTCAAAAAGGAATGCTATGAATCGGTATATGGCAAGCCACTCACCTATGATTTTGAAAATTCAGACATCGCGGGTTGGAAGGAAGCGTTATGAAAGAAACACGATATTATTCCTCATTTACCGAAGACTTCGAGCAAAGCGCCAACCAAGATTTCAAA
Source organism: uncultured Ruminococcus sp. (assembly GCA_964387615.1). Lineage (GTDB taxonomy): Bacteria > Bacillota > Clostridia > Oscillospirales > Acutalibacteraceae > UBA737. The sequence goes on along the minus strand of CAYLXT010000095.1, from coordinate 793 downwards.
TTGCCCGAAAATTATAAATGGGTGCGAACAGATATTGTATCCAAATTCCTGTCCGCTCTGATTTACGGGTTGGCGGTGATTTTTGGCGGCGCTTATTGTAAATTCTTTCTGCATATGAGGGTGAGGGGCAGAAAAAATCTAAAAGGTATGAAAGGTGATTTCTTTATTTTCGGCAATCACACGCAACCTATCGGCGATGTTTTTATCCCTGCACTCTGTGTTCTTCCGAAACGAATTTATACCGTAGTAAGCACAGCCAACTACGGTATTCCTGTTATCGGTAGGGTGTTGCCGTATTTAGGCGCTCTGCCTATTGAGGGCACCTTGCACGGGGTTAAAGAATTAAATAAGGCAATAAAACAGCGGCTTGACAAGCAACATCCTATCGTGATATATCCCGAAGCGCATGTATGGGAATATTATACCGAGATTCGCCCTTTTCCTGATACCTCATTCAAATTCCCTGTTAAATTTGATAAGCCTTCCTTTGCTATGACGGTTACCTACCGCAAGGCAAAGCACTTTAAACGACCGATTATGGAAGTATTTATAGACGGACCTTTTTATCCGCAAGGTAATACCGTAAAGGAAAAAACTGAAAGCTTACACTCTCAGATATATTCCATAATGCAGCAGCGCAGTGAAAACAGTAATGAGAATTTTATCATATATAAAAAGCGGTGATAGGTTTATTTAATTAAAATCATCGCTACTATTTAAATTAATTCTTATAACAGCAAAGGGGCTGTAAAAAAACAGTCTAAAAAATCCGAGGTTCACGGTAATAAGTGAA
>CAYLXT010000094.1:0-5171 GCA_964387615.1 uncultured Ruminococcus sp. | reverse complement strand
TTACTCATTTACTTTTGCCTCCTTATCTCTGCTTTGGCTGTGCGCATCACCTGGGTAAGTGGGCGCTTTGCGGGGCATACATAAGAGCAGCATCCGCATTCCATACAGTAATTTGTGTTAAGTGAATTTAAGGATTCTTTGTTGCCAATACGAAGTGCTGTTTCTACCATAGCGGGATAAAGCGACATCGGGCAGGTATCAGCACAACGACCGCAACGTATACAAGCGGTTTGAGGTTGAGGCTTTTTGTCCTTCATTACTAAAATCGCATTGTTGCGTTTTTCTAAAACCGAAGCATCGCTTACTACGGGGTTACCCATCATAGGTCCGCCCATAAGTATGCGGTCGGCATCTTCTATGTCAACGCCTACAAAATCTAAAATTTCTTTTATTGGTGTGCCGATAGGAACAATAAGGTTTTTCGGCTCGCTTACCGCAGTACCGTCAACCGTTATACGTTTTGCGACCAGCGGCATACCTGTGGTAATAAAACGGTAGAGTGTAGCAACGCTTGTAACGTTCATAACAATACAGCCTACGTCACTTGGTAATTTACCCGCAGGCAATTTTCGTCCCGTTGCCGAATAGATAATAACCTTTTCGGCACCCTGCGGATATTTTGACGGAAGTTTCATAATCTTTACGCTATCGTCATTATCGCGATGGTCGGCTGCTACCTGCATAAGTAGTTCTATAGCGCGAGGTTTGTTACCTTCAACGCCGATTACTACCTTTTCTATACCTAATTTTTGTTTTATAAGGTAAACGCCCTCAACAACATCGTTAATACCCTCAACACATTCGCGATAGTCAGACGTTATGTATGGCTCGCATTCGGCCGCGTTGATAACAAGAGTGTCTATCTTTACATCTTTTGACGGTGACAATTTAACGTGAGTTGGAAAGCCCGCGCCGCCAAGACCTACAAGACCGCATTGCTTTGCTGCTTCGGCAAGGTCTGAAAAACTTTCAACCTTAAAGGGTTTAAGCTCGGGGTCTTTTTCCATTTTGCCGTCAGATTCAATTATTATATATTTTTGTAAAGTTCCGTTTCCGATGGTAAGGTCTTTAACGTCGGTAACCGTACCTGAAACACTTGAATGCACGGGCGCGCTGACAAACCCTCCCGCTTCACCGATAAGGGTGCCCACAAAAACTGTATCACCTTTTTTTACAACCTCTTTGGCAGGCGCGCCAATGTGTTGTGACAAGGGAATATACACCGTTTGTGGTGCAGGCATAATTACGGTTTCACACTCGGCCGTGTTTTTTTGATGGTCTAAATGCATACCGCCGCGTATCAGCTTTACGGGGCGTAAAATACTCTCAGGTAATTTCATACCCAACCTCCAAAATTAAAATAAGCAAGTGAAATACAAATCGCATATTTCGCCATTTTTAACTATTATATAATATATATAACCATTTTACAAGCAATGTTAAAAACTTGACAAACGGCAATGTTTGCTATATAATTTGAAAATGAATTTCAATTTCAATTACGGTGATAAAATGAAACAGGTAAATTACAAAACAAAGCAAAAAACCGCCATAATGCAGTGTATAGAGGGTATGGCTGATAAGCATTTTACGATAGACAGCCTTTGTGAAGCTCTTTTTAAAAATGGTGAAACTGTCGGCAGAACTACCGTTTATCGTTTTGTCGAAAGATTAAGCAACGAAGGCATCTTGCGAAAATTTGTAATGCCGCAGGGTGAGAGCTGCTGCTATCAGTATGTGGGCGAGTATAATCACTGTCACGAGCATTTTCATCTTAAATGTGAAAAATGCGGAAGTCTGATTCATATGGACTGTGATGAACTTGACGACCTTATTGCGCACATAAAAAGTCATCACGGCTTTTGCCTTAATCCCTTAAAAACCATAATTTACGGAATATGTGAGGGTTGCGCTACAAAATGAAAAGGATAATAATTTGCGCTTTGTGTCTGTGCTTACTGTGCGGTTGTACGGCAAACGTTGATGCAAATGATGAAAAAAGGTTGACTGTTGTTACAACTATTTTTCCGCTTTATGATTTCGCACGCGCTATAGGCGGCGATAATATTGAGGTTAAAATGCTTATAAAGCCCGGTAGCGAGGTGCACAGTTATGACCCGTTGCCATCTGATATGACTGCCGTTTACAACGGTGATTTGTTTTTATATATTGGCGGCGAATCTGACAAGTGGGTGGACACATTGCTTGATGATGGCGATATAAATTCCTTGGCTTTAATTGATACCGTTGAGCATATTCACGCTGAGCACGACCTTCATACTCATGGTCACGACCATACCGATGAGCACATATGGACTTCGCCCGAGAATGCGGTGTTAATGCTTAATAAAATATGTGAAAGTATTATAGAAATTGATAGCAAGAACACCGATATTTATCATAAAAACTGCGATGCGTATATTAAAGAAGTAGAAAAAGCATCAAAACAAATATCAGAAACGGTATCAGAATATGAAAATCCGTTTATATTAGTTGCTGACCGCTTTCCGTTTGGTTTTTTTGCCGAGCAGTACGGAATAGAATATGAGGCGGCTTTTGACGGCTGTGCCGTTAGCACCGACATAAGCTTAAAAACAATGTCTCGCCTTACCGAAATAATAAAAGAAAAAGGCATAAAAACGGTTTTTTGCACCGAGCTGAGCAGTAAAAATATTGCAAATGCCTTAAGGGAGGAGCTTGGCGTCGGTATTATTGAGCTACACTCGGCGCACAATGTAGCTTTAGATGATTTTAATAACGGTACTACCTATGTTGATATAATGTATCGTAATAATTCGGCGCTTGAAAGGGGGCTGTCAGATTGAATATAATCGAGGTTAAAAATTTATCTGCCTTTTATGAAAACCGCAAGGTTTTTGAAAATATAGAATTTACCGTTTCCGAGGGTGATTATATGTGCATCATCGGTGAAAACGGCTCAGGAAAAACAACGCTTATGAAAACTCTTTTAGGGTTTGACATAAAACATACGGGCAAAGTGAAATTTAACGGTTTTACCGAGCGTGAGATAGGCTGGCTTCCGCAGAAGACACAGTATCAAAAGGATTTTCCCGCAAGTGTAGGCGAGGTAATAATGTCGGGCTTTGCGGGTCAGGGCTTTTTTGGTGTGCGTTACGGCAAAACACAAAAAGAACGGGCAAATAAAAATATGAAGCTGTTGGGAATAGAAAACATTGCCGAAAAATCCTTTAGTGAGTTATCTGGCGGACAACAGCAAAAGGTTATGCTTTGCCGCGCTTTATGCGCTGCAAAAAAAGTTTTACTGCTTGATGAGCCCGGCACAAGTCTTGATGAAGCTGCGGCAGAGGAAATGTACGCCCTTATTAAAAAGCTTAATGGGCAGGGCTTAGCAATTATAATGATAACCCACGATGTTACACGCGCTTTAAACGACGCAAAACACGTTTTAAGCCTGTCGGAGAATGCGTTCTTTTATGGTAGTGTGGCAGATTTTAAAAATCAGGAAAAGGGGGATGGGTAAATGGAATTTTTAACACAGATTCTGTCATACCCTTTTGCACGACGGGCTTTAATTGTGGGTATTCTATTATCGGTCAGCGCGGCTTTACTTGGTGTGAATTTAGTGCTTAAACGATTTTCTATGTTGGGTGACGGACTCTCTCACGTATCCTTTGGCGCGGCGGCGGTGGGACTCGCTTGCGGTGTGGCGCCGCTTCAGTTTTCAATTCCTATAGTTATAGTAGCGGCTTTTTTACTGTTGCGTCTTAAACAAAACAGCAAAATTAACGGCGATGCGGCAACCGCTATCGTATCAAGCAGCGCTTTGGCTGTGGGCATTACTGTAGCTACACTTACTACGGGTATGAATACCGATATCAGTAACTATATGTTTGGCAGTATATTGGCTTTAGGAAAAAGCGAGGTTATAATAGCCACGGTTTGTGGTGTGCTGATAATTGCAATCTATATTCTTTTTTACCAAAAGATTTTTACCGTTACTTTTGATGAGGATTTTGCCGCTGTTACAGGCGTTAGAGTAAAATGGTATAATAGCATAAACGCCATACTTACAGCTGTTACGGTGGTTATAGGTATGCGCGTTATGGGAGCACTGCTTATTTCAAGCATAATAACATTTCCCGCGCTTTCATCAATGCGTATATGTAAGCACTATAAATGCACTGTAATAGTTGCGGCTGTAGTTTCGGTAATAGCTTTTTTAGCGGGACTTTTACTGTCATTTGCATTTGATATACCCGCAGGTGCCGCGGTGGTGCTTACTAATCTTGCTGCATTTTTAATTTTGAGTGTTGTGGGCAGGGTAAAACAGATATAAACGCGTAACGAACAATTATAGAAAAGGTCATTGCGAGGCGCGTAAGCGGCGTGGCAATCCGCAAATATTAAAAACAAAAGTTTCCTCTTTACAAAAGCGGGAAACTTTTTTATAATAGATTATAGAACAAATGTTTGATAGGGTGGTGGGTAGATGGCAGACCGTATAATACTGCATTGTGATTTAAATAATTTTTTTGCGTCTGTCTCGTTGCTTTCTAACCCAACGCTTTATGATATGCCTGTGGCTGTTTGCGGCAGTGAGCAGGCGCGCCACGGCATAGTGCTTGCAAAAAATGAAATTGCCAAAAAGTTTGGCGTTAAAACCGCCGAGGCCGTATGGGAGGCAAAGCAAAAGTGCCCCGAGCTTGTAACTCTGCCGCCCGATTATAAAAAATATCACGAGTATTCGCGCGCGGCTCAAAAAATATATGCGCGGTATACCGATCTGATAGAGCCGTTTGGCATTGATGAGTGCTGGCTTGATGTTACGGGCAGTACAATGCTTTTCGGCTCGGGCGAGCAGATTGCAGATAAAATAAGGCGCGACATAAAAAGCGAGCTCGGCATTACAATATCGGTTGGGGTCAGCTTTAACAAGGTTTTTGCAAAGCTTGGCTCCGATATGAAAAAGCCCGACGCCATAACCGTTATAAGTCGAGAAAACTTCAAACAAAAGGTATGGAGTTTGCCGGTTTCCGACCTGCTTTTTGTGGGGAAGCGTACCTGTGAAAAACTTAATCAAAACGGTATATTCACGGTGGGTGATGTTACAAAATGTGATGACACAATGCTTGCGCGACTGCTTGGTAAGGCGGGTGGGCAACTAAAACGTTATGCTTTAGGTGATGACA
>CAYLXT010000093.1:0-5232 GCA_964387615.1 uncultured Ruminococcus sp. | reverse complement strand
TTTCAAACTGTTGTTTATGTGTTTTTTAAAATACAGAAAGGAAAAATATATTATGGCAAACAAACCTTTATATATTACAGATACCATTTTGCGTGACGCTCATCAGTCGCAGGCGGCTACCCGTATGCGCATTGAGGATATGATTCCCGCTTTAGAGCGTCTTGACAAAATTGGTTATTGGTCGGTAGAATGCTGGGGTGGCGCTACATTTGACTCTTGCATGCGTTTTCTTAACGAAGACCCGTGGGAGAGACTTCGCACCATCAAAAAGCATATGCCCAATACAAAACTGCAGATGCTTTTCCGCGGTCAGAATATCTTAGGCTACAAGCACTATGCCGACGATGTTGTTGATATGTTTGTTAAAAAGTCAATTGAAAACGGCATTGACGTTATCCGTATCTTTGACGCGCTTAATGACCCCCGTAACTTAGAGCAGGCTATCAAGTCTTGTAAAGAGCATGGCGGTATCTGCGAACCCGCAATCAGCTATACCATCAGCCCCGTTCATAATGAAGAGTATTTTGTAAAGCTTGCAAAAACCCTTGAAAATATGGGCGCTGACGTAATTTGTATCAAGGATATGGCAAACCTTCTTTTGCCATATGACGCATATTCGCTTGTTAAAAAGCTTAAAGAAAGCGTTAAAGTTCCGATTCATCTTCATACCCACAACACCACGGGTACGGGCGATATGACCTACCTTATGGCAACACAAGCAGGTGTTGATATTGTTGACTGTGCGCTCTCTCCGTTTGGTAACGGTACCGCAAACCCCGCTACCGAAGCGCTTGTTGCAACCCTTCAGGGTACCGAGCGCGACACAGGTCTTGACCTTGAAAAGCTTTCCGACGTTGCAACTCACTTCCGCGGCGTTGCTAACAAAATGAAAGAAGAAGGCACACTTGACCCCAAGGTACTTAACGTAGATGCAAAAACTCTCATTTATCAGGTACCTGGCGGTATGCTTTCTAACACAATTTCTCAGCTTAAGCAGGCAGGTAAAGAGGATAAGCTATACGAGGTTCTCGCTGAAGTGCCGAGAGTTAAAAAAGACTTCGGTTATCCTCCGCTTGTTACTCCCACAAGCCAGATTGTCGGTACACAGGCTGTAATGAACGTTATCTCGGGCGAGCGTTATAAGATGGTTCCAAAGGAATCAAAGGCGCTTCTTCGCGGTGAATACGGCAAATTGCCTGCAGAGGTAAATGAAGAAGTTCGCAAAAAGGCTATCGGCGACGACGAGGTTATCACCTGCCGTCCTGCTGATCTTTTGGAGCCTGAACTTGAAAAATACGCAGCTGAAATGAAAGAAAAGGGCATTGGTAAGTCTTATGAAGACGTACTAAGCTACGCCCTCTTCCCGACTGTTGCAGAAAAATTCTTTGCAGTACGTGACGCAGAACCCGAAGACGAAAACGCAGTTCGCGAGCTTATTGTAGAAGACCTTTCAAACTAATGCACAATCAGCATATAAAAAAGACACTGCTTAAAGTTAAGCGGTGTCTTTTTAGCCTTTGACATAACAAATGTTGACAGTATTTTTATGCAATGCTATAATGAAAACACAATATAAAGTTAGGGGAGAGATTTTATGGCAGATTGTTACGGTTGTCCTTATCGTTGGCATGATGAGGATTGTGAGTATTGCAGCGCAAAGGGTGACGAAATTATTGATGGCAAATCCTATAAAAAAGAAACGTGTTCCTACTATAAGGAATATATGGCTTCAAAAGGCAAATCCACTTCATCTTCAAGCAGTTCTTCCTACCCGACTGGTTCTTCGGGCGGTATAGACCCTAAAAAAGGCGGAAAATGTTGGTCATGCAAGTATTGTGAAGATATCGGTACTCCCGACGGACCGGGTGAGTATTACAGAAAATGTAACAAAAGCGGTCATGAGTATTTAGATACCTGTAAATTCTACTGTAGTGACTATGTGTGGGATGGCAAGTATGCCGAAAATTCGCATTCCTCATCCTCGTCAAGCTCATCATACTCATCAAGCTCGTCATCGTCTGGTAGCGGTTGTGGAGTGGCGATTGTGATTATACTTATAATCGCGGCGCTTATAGGCGGAGGAATGTTTATTGTTCCAAAAATTTTTGGCGGTGTCAAGGAAACGAGCGCATCATATCAGGCAACGGCGGTTGTTTGTAATGTAAATTATTCACTTAATATGCGCGATGCCGCATCGTCTAACAGCAATGTTATTACCACAATACCCAAAGGCGAAACGGTAATAATTCTTGAAACGGGCGCCGACTATCACTATGTTCAGTATGGCGACTATCAGGGCTATTGCGCTGCCGAGTGTCTTCAAATTCAGTAATTAAATGCACAATCAACCAACAGAAAAAGCCTCTGCGTAAAGCAGGGGCTTGATTTTTCATTGTAGGGACAGGGAGCCTCCCTTGTCTAAAGGGAGGGGGACCGTGTTAGCGGTGGAGGGATATATGACTATCTGTTATTTGCGTGGACAAATGTCATCGGTTAAACCCAGAATATAGTCCGTAGTGGTGTTGTAAAATTTTGCCAAAGCAATTAATACATCGGTAGGAATATCACGCTTGCCCAATTCGTAATGAGAATACGCAACTTGACTGCAGTTTAAATAGTTAGCCAAATCTTTTTGTTTTAAGTCCTTGTCGTCTCTTAAATCTCGCAAGCGGTTTGAAATCATTTTTATCACCATATAAATTATATGGTATAACATTTTGTTATATTGACAATTAAAACAAAATGTTTTATAATAAATCGAACGTGAATTCCGCCGCGACATAGTTGCCAAACCAAAACACAAGACTCTGCTTTAGATTTAAAGTAGAGTCTTGTGTCTTGTTCATTGTGCATTATTTAAAAAGTTTTCCGTCAGCGTCAAGCACGCTTGTACGGGTTATTACATAGCAATAATATTTTCCGTTTTCGTCGAAAAATTTATTTAAAAACAATTCGGGGTTAAGGTTTTCGGTACTACCGGCAGGCAGGGTGATTGTCAGAAGTGTGTCGCCCTCTTTTATGTCAACCTCAAAACATTTGATTTTATTGGCAACCTCCAATTCTTTTATACCGCCTTTTTTTGTTTTCTTTAAAACAACTATGCTATCGCGGTTTAAAAATTCATTTAAAGAATTTTTGATTTCTCCGCCGTCATCAAACAAAATTTCAAAACTTGCCGCGTCAACGTCGCCCGCTTTTTTCAGAGGTTCTGCCGCGCCGAAAAAGGTTATATACGGAGGGCAAACGGAGTTTAATTTTTCAGGTATTACAGAAATATCGTAATCATCATCAAGAATACGGATATCAAGCACGTCGTAACTGCACTCAAACCCAAGTGACAGCGGTAACGCAAAGGTCATATAAAGGTGTGGGTTAAAGCCTTCGGTATACCAGACAGGCAGTTCTGCGCGACGGATAACACGCGCCATAAACCGCGTCATATCAAGGTGAGATATAAATCTCATACGGTCGCCCTTTTTGTAAAAAAGTCTAACGTTTTTCAAAGCAAACACCCTTTCCGTATGAATTTGCGCCGCAATTTGCGCATTTTTGTCGGCAGTTAGGTGTGGTCACTTCACTGTGCGCTGCCATATTTTCACGAATTAAAAACTCTTTTGTGATGCGGTAGTCAAGATGATCCCAAGGGGTGATTTCATCAAAAGAACGCAGTCGGTTTGCGTAAAACTCGGGATTTACATTGCACTCATCAAAGGCTTCGAGCCATTTTTCCAGTTCAAAACACTCGTCCCAACCGTCGAAACGACAACCTTTTTTATATGCCGCTTCGATTACTGCGCCAAGACGACGGTCGCCGCGGGCAAAAACGCCTTCCAAGAAGCTTGTTTTGTTTTCGTGATAGTTAAAGGTAATCTTTTTACTCTTTATACTATCTTTAAGAAGCATTTGCTTGCGCATCATTTCTTCACGGGTAATCTGCGGTTCAAATTGGAACGGCGTGTGCGGTTTTGGTACAAAGTTTGCCACACTTATAGACACGTTAACTGCCTTGCCTTTTGGCTTTTCGGGCAAAGAGTAGTAAAGGTCAACTATCTTTTGAGCAAGGTCAGCAATGCCTACAATATCTTCATCGGTTTCGGTGGGCAGTCCCATCATAAAATAAAGCTTAACCGCAGTATATCCACCGCGAAATGCGGTAGCGCAGGTACTCAAAATATCGTCCTCGGTAATGTTTTTGTTAATAACATCGCGAAGCCGCTGTGTGCCCGCCTCGGGCGCAAAGGTAAGACCGCTTTTTTTAAGGCGGTTTATTTTTTGCATCAGCTCTTCCGAGAAGTTGTCAATACGAAGCGAGGGAAGTGACAATGCAATTTTATCGCACTCGGTCCAACCGAGCATTTCGTCAAGCATTTCTTCAAGATGGGTATAATCGCTGGTTGAAAGACTGGAAAGGGACATTTCGTCATAGCCTGTATTTTTACAAAGGGCACGAGCCTGACGGTTTACCGTAGCGGTGCTCTTTTCGCGTACAGGGCGATAAATATAGCCTGCCTGACAAAAACGGCAACCGCGTATGCAACCACGGAACACTTCTTGTACCGCTCTATCGTGCACGGCTTCGATAAACGGCACAACAAAACGGTCGGGATAGTATGTTTCGTCAAGATTTTTCATAATGCGTTTTTCTATAACGGCAGGGGCTTCGTCTTTGGGCGTAATAGCGGCAATAGTGCCGTCGGCATTATAGGTAAATTCATAAAGAGAAGGTACATACACGCCCGAAATTTTTGCCGCGGCGCGCAAAAAGTCTTGTTTTGTGCCGCCGTTTTTTTTGTTTTGTTTATAAAGGTCAATAACCTCTAAATCAACCTCCTCGCCTTCTCCCAAAAAGAAAATATCAATAAAATCGGCAAGGGGCTCGGCATTGCAGGTACAAGGACCGCCTGCAACAATAATCGGATAGCTATCATCACGGTCACAGGCCTTCAGCGGTATACCGCCAAGCTCTAACATAGTGAGTATGTTTGTGTATGAGAGCTCGTACTGAAGCGTAAAACCCACAAAATCAAAGTCGCGGATTGGGTCGCGGCTTTCGAGAGCATAAAGGGGTATGTTGTTGTCTCGCATAACCTTTTCAAAGTCTATCCACGGGGCAAAAACGCGCTCGCACCAGATATCGTCTCTTTCGTTAAAAAGAGAATAGAGAATTTTCATACCAAGATGGCTCATACCTATTTCGTATGTATCGGGAAAGCAAAACGCAAAGCGCACATC
>CAYLXT010000092.1:0-5233 GCA_964387615.1 uncultured Ruminococcus sp. | reverse complement strand
TCGGGGTAGTATGTGTCAACAAGCGACTGTAGATAGTCGGCATCGCTGCCGTTTTGAACATAGTCATTAAGAATAGATACGTCGATAAGATTTTCAAGGAAGCTAAATGAATTAAATCCTAAATTTTCATAAACACTGACCCTGTTCCAACCGCTTGAATAGTAGGGGTGGAACGCCCAGGATGAATAACCCTGACCCTCAAGGGTTGATACAAGTGATGCAAGCGGATTTTTAACATAAAGCATATATGCGTTACTGCCTGACGGTAAAAATGCGGTTGTATGGCCTGTTAAAAACTCAAATTCTGTGTTTGATGTGCCTGCGCCTATAACGGGAACGTAAAGGTTACCTTTGACGGTGTTTTCGGTAAGACTATGCATAAACGGCATATAATCCTGATTGGTGGTAAATTCGCCCAAAACGCTTAAATCTGATAATGACTCATTCATTATACAAATAATGTTTGGCTCATTACCCGTAGGCTTTATGACGTTGGTATCTTCACTTTCAACCGTGCTTGAAACATAGTCGCCCACAGATTCGGCATCGTAGCCGTTTGGCTCGGTCATATAAAGATATTTTGTGTTACAGAAAAAGCTGAAAACAAAGCCGTAGTTTCGATAACCGCGTGCTTGATTCCAAAAGTCAGGCTTTACACCCGCATTTGCAAAAATAGAAGTGAAATAGAACAAACACATAAGGCAAGCAAAGAATGTGCCCATAAATGTGCGTGAAACTATTTTTGTTATTAAATTATATTTTGGCGTATTACATTTGATACTGATGACAACGATAAAGATAAATAAAATGGTGCCGATTATTACCGTATGGTTTGGTGTATAGTTGTATGTGTTTGCAACATTTGCCGCAGTGGTAATTGCGAAAAAGTCCATAGGTATAAACGGTGTACCACGAAACTGCATTACATAGCAATTTGCAAGGGCAAAGCCGTAGCATATTGAGTTTACAAGTAATAAAGAAATTCTAAAGCTGCCGCTTATAGCAAACACTAAAAACAAAAACAGCAATATAACCAGATAGTTAGCAAAAAATCCGAGATAGGTCATATCGTAAATGAAGATATTGTTAAGGCATTCGGTCATCGTCATTGTGATAACAGGAGACAGCAAAAAGAAAACGAAATGCCAAATCTTATTAAACAAGGCGTTTTTAATTTTAATGCTATAGGCTATGGAAAGACCTATGATAAGCGGCGCAACAAGAGCAAAAGCTAAAAGCCACCATTTTGCGCCCGTTGTAAGCTTGGTGAACTGCGCGTTAAAAAACGCAACGGCAAGCAAAAGTACGCCCGCAACAGCACCGCCCGTTATTTTAGATTTTTTTGTGCTTGCTATTTCAAATGTATTTATAAAAAAGCTTTTAATAATATTTAAAATCTTGGGAATAACGTTAGCAAAAAAATCTAATACAGTATTGTATATTTTTGCAGTATTCATTTTAAATGCTGTCCTTTCAACAAACAAAAATTTTAAAAATATATTTTAAGGCATAATATCCATTTTAACGCTAACTTGCATTATATCACTTTTGTGTATAAAAAACAAGATTTAATATATTAAGAAATCATTAACGGAAAATTTAAAAATTTTTGCATTTTGCATAAAAATTAAGGCCCTGCAAAAGCAGAGCCGTTTAACATTAAATTATTTATTTAACATTTTTAAGATTTCGTTATTCTGACAAAGGATATGTCCGAGTCCAAAAAGCGGAAAGAATACGCAGGCAGCAACAAGTGTAAACACAATTATTGCTGCAAGGCTTAAGATAATTGAAAAGGATGTTTTTGAGAACAGGAAGAAAGCCACAACAAAGCCCACAATAATTATTAAAAACGCAAGCGCAAAAGCAATCGCTTTTATGACGTTGCCAAGGTTTTTGTACAGACCGCTCGTATACGCTAAAACGGGATTTTTTTTGGCTTTGTATTCAGCAGAGGTAGAGCTTATGTCTTCCATTGGGGGAACATTGTTTGTATTATTTTCGGACATTTTATATCCTCCTTTAAGAGATTGAGTAGGGGATAGAAATCCCTCCACCGCTTACGCGGTCCCCCTCCCTTTAGGCAAGGGAGGCTTTATTTGTATTATTAATATGATATTTATTTTAACTTATATGCATTTAACACCGATTGTAAGCTTTTCGCCGTTGATATCCCACTCTTTGCTGTAGCCGTCAACATCGCCTGCGGTGATTGAATCAGCAAGAGTATCGCCTGCGATTTCACCAGAGAGTTTATTTGCAATGGCAATAACCCTTTCGCTACCGCTCATAGTTACTGCAATATGGTCGGTTACGTTAAAGCCTGCCTCTTTACGCATGGTCTGGATTTTGCTAACTATCTCACGAACAAAACCTTCTTCAATGAGGTCATCGTTAAGCGTTGTATCAAGAGCAACGGTAACACCGTGGTCACTTACGGTGAAGAATCCTTCTTTTTGCTTCGCTTCGATAAGCAGGTCGTCGGTGCCGAGCTTTACTTCGCCGGAAGCAAGGTTAAGCACAATTTCGCCATTTGCATCAAGCTCTGCCTTAGCGGCGTTGCCGTCAAGCTCTGAAAGTGCGGTACGGATTTCACCGAGTTGTTTTCCGTATTTAGGACCAACTGTTTTGAGTTGAGGCTTAAAGCTGTATGAAACAAGATTATCGACCTCGTTTGTAAAGTCAACCGACTTAATGTTAAGTTCATCCTTAATAATGTCGGCATAAAAACTGTCAAGCGGTGTATCGCATTTAACGTACATAGTGCTAAGGGGCTGACGGTTCTTTATTGCCGAGCCGTTACGTGCGCTTCTGCCTAAAACTACTATTTCGAGTACGCTTTCCATATTTTCTTCAAGGCACTTATCAATAGCAGTTTCGTCAACCTCGGGGAAGTCACAAAGGTGAATGCTTTCGGGAGCAGATTTATCAACATTGCGAACGAGGTTCTGATAAATGCTTTCAGCCATAAATGGTATCATCGGTGCTGCAGCTTTTGCAGTTGTTACAAGCGCATTGTAAAGCACCAGATATGCAGTTTCTTTATCAGCAGTCATGCCCTGTACCCAATAGCGTTCACGACCGCGACGAACATACCAGTTGCTCATTTCGTCAACAAATTCCTGTAAAGCGCGGGCAGCCTCGGGTATGCGGTAGTTAGCGAGGTTTTCGTCCACAGCCTTTACCATAGAATTAAGCTTTGAAATAAGCCATTTATCCATAACGGTAAGATTATCGGGGTTAAGAGTGTGTGCAGTTGGATCAAATTTATCTATGTTAGCGTAAAGCACATAGAAAGCGTATGTGTTCCAGAGTGTGCCCATAAACTTGCGCTGACCTTCAACAACTGCTTTGCCGTGGAAGCGGTTAGGCAGCCAAGGCGCAGAGTTGGTGTAAAAATACCAACGGATAGCATCGGCACCGTAACTTTCTAAAGCGTCAAACGGGTCAACGGCATTGCCCTTTGATTTAGACATCTTTTGGCCGTTTTCGTCCTGAACGTGACCGAGAACGATTACGTTTTTATAGGGCGCCTTATTAAAGATAAGGGTTGAAATTGCCATAAGCGAATAGAACCAGCCGCGAGTCTGGTCAACCGCTTCTGAAATAAAGTCAGCAGGGAACTGTGACTCAAAAAGCTCTTTGTTTTCAAAAGGATAATGGTGTTGCGCAAAAGGCATTGCGCCTGAGTCAAACCAGCAGTCGATAACCTCGGGTACACGGTGCATTTGCTTGCCACAGTGTGGACACTTGATAGTAACCTCGTCGATATATGGGCGATGAAGCTCGATATCATCGGGACAGTTATCTGACATAGATTTAAGCTCTTCAATGCTGCCGATAGAGTGCATATGACCGCATTCACAGGTCCATATATTAAGCGGAGTACCCCAATAACGATTTCGTGAAATACCCCAATCCTGAACATTTTTAAGCCAGTCTCCAAAACGACCCTTACCGATGCTTTCGGGAATCCAGTTAACGGTATCGTTATTGCGGATAAGGTCATCTTTAACGGCGGTCATCTTGATAAACCAGGACTCACGGGCGTAATAAATAAGTGGAGTATCGCAACGCCAGCAGTGTGGGTAGTCGTGTTCAAACTTGGGCGCGTCAAACAGAAGTCCCATTTTTTCAAGGTCAACGAGTACAAGCGGGTCAGCCTTTTTAACAAAGGTGCCGGCATAAGGGGTCTCGGAAGTCAAGTTACCCTGACCGTCAACAAACTGAACGAAAGGTAAATCATATTTTCTGCCAACCTTAGCGTCATCTTCACCAAATGCGGGGGCAATATGAACAATACCTGTACCGTCGGTCATTGTAACGTAACTGTCACAGGTGATATAGTGACCCTTTTTATTCTGCTTTTCACAAGTGGGTTTTACAAAGTCAAAGAGAGGCTCATATTCTTTGTATTCAAGCTCTGCGCCCTTGTAGCTTTCGAGAATTTCATAAGCAGGTGCTTCTTCGGTAGCAAGCTTGCCCAGAACTTTGTCAAGAAGAGCCTCTGCCATATAGTAGGTGTAGCCGTCGGCGGCTTTAACACGGCAATATGTTTCGTCGGGGTTTACACAGAGTGCTACGTTTGAAGGCAGAGTCCAAGGGGTTGTGGTCCAGGCAAGGAAGTAAGCGTCTTCGCCTACTACTTTAAAGCGAACAACCGCGCTGCGTTCTTTAACGTTCTTATAGCCTTGTGCTACTTCGTGAGAAGAAAGAGGTGTGCCGCAACGTGGGCAGTAGGGTACGATCTTAAAGCCTTTGTAAAGTAAACCTTTATCAAAAATCTGCTTTAGCGCCCACCATTCTGACTCGATGAAGTTGTTGTCGTAGGTTACGTAGGGGTTATCCATATCAGCCCAGAAGCCAACGGTTTTTGAGAAATCCTCCCACATACCCTTATACTTCCAGACGCTTTCTTTGCAGTGACCGATAAAGGGGTCAAGACCATATTCCTCAATCTGCTCTTTGCCGTCAAGACCCAAAAGCTTTTCTACCTCAAGCTCAACAGGAAGACCGTGAGTGTCCCAACCGGCCTTACGGGGAACCATACAACCCTTCATTGTGCGGTAACGAGGAATCATATCCTTGATAACGCGGGTAAGCACGTGACCTATGTGTGGTTTGCCGTTAGCGGTAGGTGGACCGTCGTAAAACACATAAGGTTCACCCTGAGCCTTGGTTTCAATACTCTTTTCAAAGATTTTGTTTTCGTCCCAAAATTCCTTGATCTTTT
>CAYLXT010000091.1:0-5240 GCA_964387615.1 uncultured Ruminococcus sp. | reverse complement strand
ATCTTAAGGGAGGCGAATATAACTGCAGTGGCACTGTGCCCGGTTCGGTTTATTCTTTTTTGCTTGACAACAAACTGATAGATGACCCGTACTATCGTGACAATGAACTTAAATGTGTTGGTATAATGGACAACGAGTTTGAGTTTTCACGTAAGTTTAACTACACACCCGACGGCAACACAGTTTTGCTTTGTTGCGACGGTCTTGACACCATTTGTGATATATATTTAAACGGCAAACACATTGCATATACCGATAATATGCACCGCAGTTATGAGTTTGACGTGAGCCGTGTGCTTAAAGACGGCGAAAATGAAATTAAAATTGTAATTCATCCTGCTGATGCTTACATAAAAGAAAAAGAGGCAAAACAGCCTACCTTCTATGCCAAAGAAGCAATGGCAGGTTTTGGTAATATCCGTAAAGCTCATTGTATGTTTGGTTGGGACTGGGGTCCAAGACTTCCTGACGCAGGTATTTGGAAGGATATTTATCTGCTTAAAAAAGATAGCGCACGTATCAGTGATATTTATATTACACAGCGTCACGATGGTGGCCGTGTATTTGTAACACCCAAGGTAACCCTTGATGGTGAAGCGGAGATAAAAATTACCTGCACTTCACCCGATGGAGATGTTTTTGAGCTTACTGCAAATGCTGAAAACGAGATTGCCGACCCACAACTTTGGATGCCTCGCGGTCTTGGTAGTCAGCCACTTTATACAATAAATATTGAAGTTTTAGAAAACGGAAATGTTGTTGACTCTGTAAGCAAAAGAATAGGTTTACGCACAGTAAAACTTATCCGTGAAAAAGACAAGTGGGGACAGTCTTTCTGCCACGAAGTTAATGGCGTTCGCTTTTTTGCAATGGGTGCTGACTACGTGCCTGAGGATAATATTTTATCGCGTTTGAGCGAAGAACGCACCCGCGAACTTATAAAACAGTGTTGCCGTTGCAACTTTAACTGTCTGCGTGTTTGGGGCGGTGGTTTTTACCCACACGATTACTTTTTTGATATTTGTGACGAAATGGGTATTACTGTCTTCGTTGACCTTATGTTTGCGTGCTCAAGCATGAACCCAGACGATGAAATGATGGAAAATATTAAAATAGAAGCCGAGCAAAATCTTGCGCGACTTCGTCATCATCCATCAATTATGATTATCAGCGGCAACAATGAGATAGAACTCTGGTGTACATGGCAAGAGGTAAAATACCCACGCTATCTTGAGATATTTGAGGATGTTCTCGCCGACGTTGCAGAACGAATTTGCCCCGATATTCCGTATGTTCCGTCGTCACCATCATCAATAGGTCACTTTATGGACCCGCAAAACGAAAATTTTGGCGATTGCCATTATTATGATGTATGGTGCGGCAAGCCCATCACCGAATATCGCACAAAGCATTGGCGATATATGAGTGAGTTCGGCGTACAGTCGTATCCCGGTGAAAAGACGGTAAATTCCTACACCTTGCCCGAGGACCGTAATGTTTTCTCTCGCGTTATGGAGATGCATCAGCGTTCAATTCCGGCAAATAAGTTTTTGATGCAGTATTTGTCCGAAAACTTTAAATACCCCAACAGCCTGCCCGCATTTCTTTATGCGACACAGTTGTTTCAGGCGGAAGCTATTAAGTATTGCGTAGAGCATTTGCGCCGCCATCGTGGTCGTTGTATGGGTGCGCTTTATTGGCAGCTTAACGATATCTGGCCTGTGGCTTCGTGGGCAAGTATTGACTCTTACGGCAGATACAAAGCGCTTCAGTATTATTCAAAGCGTTTTTATGAGCCTGTGCTTATCTCTTGCCGAGAAGTAGGTGAAAACGACGTTCGTCCGTTTATCAACACCGAGCGCAATATAGAGCTTGTAACCACAGCCGAGCTTACAGTTACAAACGATACATTAAATGATGTTACGGGTGTTGTAAATTGGGAGCTTCGCGACAACAAGGCAAACGTTATAAAGAGTGGGGAACAGACCGTTACCGTACCCGCGCTCTCATACGTAACACTTGATAATATGGACTTTAACAAAACCGACCCATATACAACCTATATCAGTTATTCTTATACTGTGGATGGTGTTGTAGTATCAAGCGGTACAACGCTCTTTGCGGCGCACAAGCGTTTTGATTTTATAGAGCCTAATTTGCGTTATGAAATAAACGGCGATGAAATTACAGTTTATGCCGATACTTATGCAAAAGCGGTTGAGATTGACTCGCTTGACAGTGACTTTATACTCAGCGACAACTACTTTGATATGAACGCAGGCAGTAAGACCGTAAAAATAGTTGAGGGAATACCAAAAACCATCAGACTGCGCAGTGTATATGATATAAAATAATGCACAACATTATCTAAAACCAAAAGGCGTATGAGAACAAAATCTCATACGTCTTTTAATGTTATGCTGATTGTATTGTGGATTGTTGGCTATTTTTCTGAATCATATAAATCTGCGTCAAAAAAACTGCAAGTGCTGATAATATCATCCTTGATTGCTACTGTAACAAACCAACCTGCCATATCCATTGTAACGGTTTCGGGATTGTTTGTTTGCTTTATATGAACACGGAACGAATCATCATCGCAATACACACTATCCACGTCAAATCTATATGAACCGCTGTTTGCCGTTACATAGATTATGAAAAGCGAGTTGTTTTCAAAGAAGCTTTCATCATATTCAGATGTCGCATCTTCAAAAGACGGAACTTCGTCATAACCGTGATTAATAGACAGTACGTCACCGTAATTTGATTTAAAATCTTCCAAATCTTTTTGAGTATCCATTTTAAAAATGGGGAAGTGTTTTACACTACTAAGGGACATCTGCTCAAGGTTTAAACAACCAAAATATATTTTATCATCTTCTGACCAACCAGCATATGATATTGTTTTTTCATATTCTTCAATATTTACAACTTGATTCAACAATTCGTTAGCATAGTTGGTTAATTTTTCGAAAGGTCCGTATTTTGTTTTATAACCTATACCGTTAATTACAAAGAATGGACTATATGCCTGAAGTTCTTGTTTGGAGCCATCGGTCATTGTAAGCGTAAATAAAACACCCTGACCCATATACTCCCCGTATGAGTTATCCTCTTCGTAAATGACAATATCGTTAAGGTAAGAAACAAGTTCTTCTATATCCTCTATTTGAATGGTTTTGTTGGGTGGCGAAAGGCGCACGGTTGCGGACGCAATATCCGAAGCTTTTAAATCTTTGTATGGCTTTTCACTTCGCTCGGCGCAACCTACAAGTGACAGCGCAAGAATAATCATTGCAACCAAAACAGCCCATAATCTTTTCATTTTATACACCTCTCTTATTTAATAAAAACGATTAAATTCTAAATTTCTAAATTGATTATAACATAACTGATTTTTAGTGTAAAGATACTGTGGTATTGTTAAAGTCCAAAGGTATGCTTAGTCAGTTACCTGCTTATAACTATAATACTTTTTAAAAGAGCAAAAGGTTGCAAATAACAAAACTTTAAAATCCTACATTATATTTTACATTTTTGATGGTCTGTGATATAATTATAAAAAATAGAAACGCAGGTATCAAAATGATTAAAATACTTTTTGTGTGTCACGGCAATATTTGCAGAAGTCCTATGGCAGAGTTTTTGATGAAAGAATTGGTGCGCGAAAACGGACTTGAAAATGATTTTTATATAGAGTCTGCGGCTACCTCTACAGAAGAAATAGGCAATGGTGTTTATCCGCCCGTAAAACGAATTTTAAGGGCGAGGGAAATTGACTGTAGCGGCAAGCGCGCCCGACAAATGACGCACGCCGATTACGATAAATTTGATTACATAGTTTGTATGGACGAGAGAAATCTGCGAAATATGGGTTGTATAGCGGCTGATACACAGGGTAAATACAGCCGATTGCTTGACTATACAAGCAACCCTCACGACGTTGCTGACCCGTGGTACAGTGGTGATTTTGCTACTACCGAGCGTGAGGTAGAGCAGGGGTGCGAGGCACTGCTACAACACATTCTAAGTCATTGAGGAGCAAGGAGAAGTGAAAAAAATATTATCTTGTTTGTTGGTTTTTGTATTACTTGCTTTGATGACTTTTTCAATCGGTGACAAACAGTTCCAACTTGTAAACACTGAAATTAAATGTGAAACCATACTTCTTCGCGCAGGAGGTGGCGGTGGCTCCGGCGGCGGAGGAGGCGGCTCGGGTGGTTCGGGCGGTGGCGGACATACAACCGGCGGTTCAGGACAAGGTGAAGAAGGTTCTGTTTTTAGCAACATATTATTTTACTTTGTGTTTGTATTTGCAACCTTTGGGGCTTCAATAGTCTTTGGTATTAAAACTGCCAAAAGAGCGCGCAACTCTAAAAAAATTATGAAAATGCTGCAAAATAAGGATAATGCATGGAAATATAAAGAAGTTGAAAAACAGGTTGAGCGAACGTATCATATTGTGCAAAAATGTTGGACCAATATGGATATGTCACCCGCTAAATTATATATGTCCGAAGAGCTGTATGAAAACTTTAATACCAAGCTTAACTGGATGGCTTATAAAAACCAGAGAAACGTGTTAAAAATGATACGACTTGTTGATGCCCAACCCGTTTCGGTCTATGATAACGAGGACGACTCCCTGGACCATATCTGGTTTTACATAGAAGGCAGCATGATAGATTATACCGTTGATACGGTGACAAATTCTAAAATAAGCGGAAACATTTTTCCCGAAAGCTTTGTAGAGTATTGGCAGTTTGTTCGCAAGTCTAACAGACGTTGGGTGCTTAACAAGATTTTGCAAAAAGAAGAAGCGGAGGAGATTGTTTTTAGCGAATAAAACACAAGTTATATACTTTTCTACACTTTTGTGGTACAATTATAAAAAACAATCAGGAGATATAGTTTTATGGCTGTTGTAAAATATATTAAATTAAATGAAAACGCTATTGTTCCGACCTATGGCACGCCCTTTGCGGCAGGCGCCGATTTATATGCGTTGCCCGAAGGTGACATAAAATTGCAACCAGGGGACACTGTAATGATTCACACAGGTGTTGCTATGGAAATACCCGAGGGTACCGCCGCATTTATATTTGCCCGTAGCGGCATTGCTACCAAGCGTGGCTTGGCACCTGCTAACAAGGTTGGTGTAATTGACAGCGACTACCGTGGCGAGATTATGGTGCCAATTCACAATCACTCAAAGCAAGAGCAAATTATTGCAAGCG
>CAYLXT010000090.1:0-5293 GCA_964387615.1 uncultured Ruminococcus sp. | reverse complement strand
TTAAAATCACTGCAAAGTAACGTTGTTTTATCATTTGCCACGGTGAGTATACCGCCGCCAATTGTGGCTGTTTTTTCAACTTCATCGGGCAAGACTATTTTGCATTCACAAGGCTTTACAGCCGTGATAAACGGTATATGCCCTGCCATTACAGCAAGCTCGCCCTCGGTGCCACGTACAACCAGCATTGCCGTTTCATCATCAAACACGCTACCGTCAGGGGTAGAAATTATAAGATTATAAGTATTCATTACTTATCACCTTTTTGGGCTTTTGCAACCGCTTCGTCAATAGTGCCAACGAACAAGAATGCACTTTCAGGAAGCTCATCATGTTTGCCCTCGATAATCTCTTTAAAGCCACGGATAGTTTCGCTAACAGGCACATAAGTACCCTCTATACCGATAAACTTTTCAGATACATGGAAAGGCTGAGAGAGGAAACGCTGAATCTTACGAGCGCGACCTACAAGCAACTTATCTTCATCAGAGAGTTCATCCATACCCATAATGGCGATAATATCCATAAGCTCGTTATAACGCTGCAGTATACGCTGAACCTCACGTGCAACATTGTAATGCTCTTCACCCAAAACTTCAGCCGAAAGTATACGACTGGTTGATTCAAGCGGGTCAACCGCAGGATAAATACCCTGTGAAGCTATATTACGTGATAAAACGGTTGTTGCATCAAGGTGAGCAAAGGTTGTTGCAGGTGCCGGATCGGTAAGGTCATCGGCAGGCACATAAACCGCCTGGATAGATGTGATAGAACCTTTTTTTGTAGATGTGATACGTTCCTGCAAAGCGCCCATTTCGGTAGCAAGAGTAGGTTGATAACCAACGGCTGAAGGCATACGGCCAAGCAGGGCGGAAACCTCACTACCGGCCTGTGTAAAGCGGAAGATGTTATCAATAAATAGCAGCACATCCTGATTTTCTTCATCACGGAAATACTCAGCCATTGTAAGACCGGAAAGACCTACACGCATACGTGCGCCGGGCGGTTCGTTCATCTGACCGTAAACAAGCGCGGTTTTTGATAAAACTCCCGATTCTTTCATTTCGTTATAAAGGTCGTTACCCTCACGGGTACGCTCGCCAACGCCTGTAAATACAGAAAGACCGCCGTGCTCTTTGGCGATGTTGTTGATAAGTTCCATAATAAGAACGGTTTTACCAACACCTGCGCCGCCGAAAAGACCGATTTTACCACCCTTTGAATAGGGGCAGATAAGGTCAATAACCTTAATACCCGTCTCAAGTATTTCGGTACTGGTAGAAAGCTCATCATATTCGGGTGCCGGACGGTGAATGTTCCATCGCTCGTCGGTTTCGGGAGCCTCTATGTTATCAACAGGCTCACCCAAAACATTAAATATACGGCCCAGAGTCTCACGACCTACGGGTACGCTTATCGCCTTGCCCGTATCGGTAACGGCAGTACCACGCTGTAAACCGTCGGTAGAAGCCATGGCAATACAACGCGCTACGTTGTCGCCTATGTGCTGGGCTACCTCAACGGTAAGGGTACGCTCGCCAACAGGCATTGTAAGCGCATTATAAATAGCCGGTAGTGCGCCTTCATCAAAACGCACGTCTACAACAGGTCCCATAACCTGAGACACCGTACCGGTAGTTTTGTTTTCCATTAAGTTTCATCTCCTTATAAATAAAAGAAAAAATGAATAATGAATGGTGAATAATGAATAATGAATAATTATGGTGCGCCTACGGCACAAATTTATATCCGTTCGTGCTTTGCACGAACACAACAATTTTTCATTTTCCATTTTTCATTTTTCATTTTGATGCGTAGCATCACTCGCCTGCACCTGCTACGATTTCAGTAATTTCTTGGGTAATTGCACCCTGACGCGCACGGTTATACTGGAGCATCAGTTCGTCAATCATTTGCTGAGCGTTTTTGCCTGCAGAGTCCATCGCCATACGGCGAGCAGCAACCTCACTGGCAAAACTTTCACGGACACACGCTACAATTACACCTGAAAGATACTCAGGCACCGCAATATCAAGGATTGTGCGTTCATCGGGTTCAAAAACCGCCGATGCAGCTTGTGCGTTTTCAGCCTTTTTAAGTGGCAATACCCACTTAACATCAGGAGTTTGAGTCATCATAGAGATATAGTTTGTAGTAACTATTCCAAGTCTCTGCAACTCGCCCTTTTTGAACTCTTCACACAATTGCTTTGCAAGTTTAAATGCATCTGCAGCATAAAACTTTTCACTTGATACTGTCGGCTTGCCGTATCTTTCACAGGCACGCTTGCCTATTGGGATGATTTCAACATCATCAAAGCCGCGTACGGTGCGAAAAATATTGGCATTGTATCCACCGGCCAAACCGCGGTCACCCGCAATTACTATAAGCTTGGTTTTGCCGCCTTCGGCATATTCACGCATAAACGGACTATCAGCACAATCGGGAACAACAGTCAGTAAATCAACCACATTCTGAACAGCGGCTTCGTATTGACGACCTGCCTGCATTGCCGAATTTGCCTTGCGCATTTTAGACGATGCCACAAGACCCATTGCTTTGGTAAGATGCAGGGTTGAATCAACGCTTTTTATGCGTAATTTAAGCGTTTTGGTATTGGAAGCCATCTACTGTCACCTCGTCATTTCCTGAAGTGTTTCTTCCAAAGACGCTATATCTTCATCCTCAAAGAATCCTTCGTCAAAGCGAGCAAGAAGTTGAGGTTTTTGATTTTGTAACTTTTCAAAAAGACGCTCTTCAAATTTATGAACGTCTGATACGGCTACAGTGTCAAGCCAGCCCTTTGTTACGGCATAAATGATAGCAACCTGACAACCAACAGATACGGGGCTGTTGCGATTTTGCTTTAACACTTCAACAATGCGTTCGCCAAGCGCCAGACGTGATTTGGTATCTGCATCCAAGTCACTGCCAAACTGTGCAAAAGCCTGCAGTTCGCGATACTGTGAATATAAAAGCTTTAGCTCACCCGAAACCTTTTTCATACTATTTTTCTGCGCTGCGCCACCAACACGGCTTACCGAAATACCGGGGTTGATAGCCGGCATAATACCTGCATGGAAAAGTTCGGTTTCAAGAAATATCTGTCCATCAGTAATAGAAATTACGTTGGTAGGGATATAGGCAGAAACGTCGCCTGCCTGCGTTTCAATTATAGGAAGCGCAGTAATTGAACCGCCGCCATATTCAGGGGCAACGCAAGCCGCACGTTCAAGCAAACGAGAATGCAGATAGAATACGTCACCGGGATATGCCTCACGGCCGGGTGGACGGCGAATAAGCAGTGACAGTGCACGGTAAGCCACCGCGTGTTTGCTTAAATCGTCATATATTATAAGTACATCCTTACCCTGTGCTCTGAAATATTCAGCCATAGCGCAACCTGAATAGGGCGCGATATACTGGAGCGGCGCACTCTCGGATGCAGAAGCCGAAACTACGATCGTGTAGTCCATAGCGCCTGCTTTTGTAAGTGTGTTAACAAGACTTACAACCGATGTATTTTTTTGACCGATTGCTACGTAAATACACAAAACACCGGTATCTTTCTGGTTAATAATCGTGTCTATTGCAATTTCGGTTTTACCTGTTTGTCGGTCACCTATAATAAGCTCACGTTGACCGCGACCGATAGGTATCATACTGTCAATAGCCTTAATACCCGTCTGAAGCGGCACCGATACGCCCTGACGTTCAATAATACCGGGAGCTTCGGCTTCTATAGGATTAAAGCCGCTGTATTCAATAGGTCCTTTGCCGTCTATTGGCTCGCCCAACGCGTTTACTACGCGACCGAGCATCTTTTCGCCAACAGGAACGGATAGCACCTTACCCGTACGGCGCACAACAGTACCCTCACGTATATTGTTATCATCTGAAAGAACTGCAACCGATACGGTATCTTCTTCTAAGTTTTGAGCAAGACCTGCAGAGCCGTCCTCGAACTCTAAAAGTTCGTTTGCCATACAGTTTGTAAGGCCATAAACGCGCGCAATACCGTCACCGACAAGTATTACCCTGCCCGTTTCTTTCATTTCAATTTGTGAGCGATAATTTTTTATCTGCTCTTTTATAATATAGCTAATTTCTTGTTGTTTTTCGCTCATTCACTAATCACTTCCCTTGCGCGTTTTAAGTTATTCTTAATGCTTCCGTCAAGAACTTCACCGTCTATTTCAACCTGAATACCGCCAAGCAGTGTACTGTCAATAACACAGTTAAGCGAAACAGATTTACCCGTTCGCTTTTCAAGACTTTTTATAAGACCTTGTTTTTGCGTATCGCTAAGTTCCACCGCTGTTTTAACCGTTGCAGCTACCACACCGCACGCCCATTCGCGCAAACGTTCGTATTCTGATACACAGTCAAAAAACTGTGCCGCCTTACCGTGCTCGCAAAGAAGCTGTAAAAAAGACAGAATATGTTCGTTTATCTTGCCGTCAAATGCAGCGGCAAGCGCCGATGTTCTTTCACCTTTAGGTATGCTTGGCGTAGACAAAAACTGCAAATATTCAGGGCTTTCCTTAAAAATACCCTTAGCAATTTTAAGACCTGTGTAAAATTCATCAACCGAATTTTCTTCGCGCGCCAACATAAACAGCGCCTCGGCGTAGTTATTACCTGTCGCTGTCATCGTTTTCACCTATTTTATCAATAAAATTATCTATCAGTGCTTTATGATCGTCGGCGTTAATTTCACGCTCGAGCATCTTTTCGGTAAGTGCTGTAGAAACATCTATTATCTGCGTCTTTATAGCAGCCTCGGCACGCTTTTTCTCAAGCTCTGCCTCGGTTTCGGCCTGACGGATAATTCCATCTGCCTGCGCCCTTGCATCCTCAACAATTTTATCACCGCGCGCTTGTGCCGCACTTGCCGCCTCTTTTACAATATCTTCGGCCTCTTGTCTTGCTGTGCTAAGGCGTTCTGTCAGTTCGGCATCTTTAGCCTTGGCACTTGTACTTGCGGCCTCGGCATCACTATACTCTTTATCAATTTCGGCACGTCGCTCTTCAAGCATTTTTGTAACCGGCTTATACAAGAATTTCTTAAGCAGCAAAAACAAAATTGTAAGGTTTGCAAGAGATATGAGTATCTGCCATAAATTTACGGATATTATACCCAAATTTTGCATTTAGTGTTCCCCTAACCTATTACATTGCTGATTTTAAAAGATTAATAAAGATATTGGGCGCAACAAAGATGAGCAAAATTGCAATAACAAGTGAGTAAATACCTGTAGATTCGGTAATAGCACAACCCATGATCATTGTA
>CAYLXT010000089.1:0-5354 GCA_964387615.1 uncultured Ruminococcus sp. | reverse complement strand
AGGTTGATACACCTCAGAATCTTTACCTCTATCCTTGCAACCTCTTCGTTGCAGGTTTTATCGGTTCACCTCAGATGAACTTTATTGAAGCTAAGATTCTTAAAGAAGGCGACGACTTCTACGCAGAGTTTGGTTCAGAAGATACCAAGACACGCGCAGGCGTTAAGTTTAAGATTAAGCTCCCCGCTGAAAAGAACAAGGATGACGCTCTTGTTCCTTATGTTAATAAGGAAGTTATCATCGGTGTTCGTCCAGAGCATGTTCATAACGAGGAAGATTTGCTTGCTGCAAATGCTGACGGTATCGTTGAAGTAGATGTTGAAGTTACCGAGCTTATGGGTGCTGAAACATATCTTTATACAAACTGCGAAGGTCAGCCAATCAACGCTCGTGTTGCTCCTACCAACACAGCTCGTCCTGGCGACAAGATCAAGATTGCTCTTGAACCCAGCAAGATTCACATTTTTGATAAGGATACCGAAATTACAATTTGTAACTAAGGTACTGGGAAGGCAGCGCCGCAATAGCGGCGCTGTTTTTTTGCTTTCTTTGGGGATTAATTTATAAAAATCAAGACTTTTTCAAAAAAAGGTCTTGATTTTTTCTTTTTGTGGTACTATAATACATTTAAGTGGTGAAAAGTGTATCAAAAATCCATAAAAGTGTATTAAAGTGGTGAAAGGGAGGCGGCAATTATGCTTTATGGCGGATACGACCATACAATAGATAAAAAGGGCAGAATTGCCATTCCTGCAAAACTGCGTGATGCTTTTGGCGAAACCTTTATGATTGCTAAGGGTATTTTTGGTAAAAACTGCCTGTGTGTTTATTCTAATGAGCAGTGGGACAAGCTTGTTGAAAAGATTGGTAATTTGCCATCCGCTAAATCAAGCGTTGTAAAACGTTATCTTTATGAAGGCGCGTTTGAGGTAGAGTTTGATTCTCAGGGTAGAATACTAATACCGGCAGCACTTAGGGAATTTGCTTCATTAGAAACCGAGGCTCACATCATTGGCGTTGATACAAACCTTGAAATTTGGAACAAAGAACTCTGGCAAAAAGAAAATTCGGATTACACACCCGAATCAATTGCTGCTATTGTTAATGAACTTGATTTTTAATTATGGAATTCAAACATATATCTGTTTTACTTGAAGAAACAATCGAATCCTTAAATATAAAACCTAACGGTATATATATTGACGGTACTGCAGGCGGAGCGGGGCATTCAAGCGAGATAGCAAAGCGTCTTATAACCGGAAAGCTTATAGCACTTGATCAGGATCCCGATGCTGTGTGCACGGCTCGCGAACGCTTGAAAGATTATAATGCAACAGTTGTACAGTGTAATTTTTCCGAGATGAAACAGGCGGCAGAAGCCCTTGGTGTGCACAGGGTTGATGGTATATTGCTTGATTTAGGTGTTTCATCATATCAGCTTGATAACGGTGAACGTGGCTTTTCTTATAAATATGATGCACCGCTTGATATGAGAATGAGTAAGAGCGGTACTTCTGCTTCTGATTTAATAAATACATTGTCGGCGGACGAGCTTGCGAAAATATTCCGCGATTACGGTGAAGAAAAATTTGCTTATAAAATTGCTTGTAATATTATTAAACGTCGTGAAAATCAAAAGATAGAAACAACTACACAATTAGCGGAGATCATAGCTGCTTGCTATCCCGCGGCGGCACGTCGTGATGGAAATCCGTCACGAAAATGCTTTCAAGCGTTGCGCATAGCTGTTAACGATGAATTGGGTCATCTTGAACGTGCTTTAGATACAGCGTTTGACATGCTAAGCACAGGCGGAGTGCTTTCGATTATAACCTTCCATTCTCTTGAGGATCGGATAGTGAAGCAGCGTTTTAAAGAATATACAACAGGCTGCACCTGTCCACCTGATTTTCCTGTTTGCGTGTGTGGTAAGAAGCCGAGAGGCAAGCTGCAATTTAAAAAGCCCATTACGGCAAGCGAGGAAGAGTTGGCGGTTAATCAGCGTAGCCGCAGCGCAAAATTACGTGCGATAGTAAAGTTATAATTAAGACTTTTAATATTCATAGGAGGAAAAACGGTGGACAATTTAAAATATTATAATGACAGTCTGGCGTATGATTTTGAAATGTTTATGCCACATTCGGCGGAACCGGTTAGAAAAGATAATATTGTTAAATTGCCGCAAAGCAAAGCTCAAAGGCGCGCAAAATCCCGTGCTGTAAAAAGGATATCCGCATCGGCATTTGCTGTTATGACAACCGTTTTTGTTTTGGCGGCAATGTGCGGAAACATATTTTTGCGTCTTCAGATTAATGAAGTTAATTCGAAGATCAATGATGTAAAAACACAAATCAACGAATTAGAAAGCCAGAAGACAAGTCTTGAAGTAGAACTCGAACGTATTATATCATACTCAAATATCGAACTTGAAGCAGCTGAAATAGGTATGCAAAAAATGGATAAGAATCAGGTTAAGTATATAAGAGTAAACGATAAAAATACTGCCGTAACCAAAGACGGCGAAACAGTTGTCAGCAATGGCAATTAAAAGTGATACTTTAATTTTTAATCTAATATAATATTAACAATGAATACGAGAGTTGTGGCGAAAATGTCGACTCTCGTTTTCGAGTATAAAAATATGTAATATTTTCACTAAGGAGGTAGGGCAATATGGCGATAAGACCGAATAAATTAATGCTGAAAAGATCGTTTATTGTTATGGTTATTGTTATTTTATGCCTTACCTTGATATCTACAGGCAGTCTTGTAAAAATAATGATAGTTGACGGTGAGGAATATCAGGCCAAGGCTTCAGAACAACAGCTTTATGATAGCCTTATAACTGCGCCGCGAGGAGATATTTATGACAGCAATATGAATTTGCTTGCTACAAGTTCGCCAGCGTGGACGGTTTATTTAACTCCAAATGGTATAAACAAGCTCACCGACGAATCCAAAGCAGAGCAAATAAGAACAGTTATTGCTGAAGGTCTGTCGTCGATACTCGGAATAGAATATGATCAGGTTTATACTTTAAGCCAAAAAAATTCATATTACGTTATTGTAAAAAAGAAAATTGAGCAAAAGACGGTAGATCAGATACGACAATTCATTTTAGACAATGAAGAATATGAAATAGCAAACTATATTGGTCTTGACGAAACTACAAAACGTTATTATCCAAATGATTCGTTGGCTTCAACTGTGCTTGGCTTTGTTGGTGACGATAATCAGGGTCTTGCAGGACTTGAGAGCTATTATGATAATGAGCTGACAGGTATTGCGGGCCGAGTTGTTGCCGCTAAGAACGCAAAGGGCACAGATATGCGTTTTAGCTACGAAAAGGTTGAAGAGGCAAAGCAGGGTAATTCACTGGTATTAACACTTGATTCCTATATTCAGTATGTTTGCGAAAAATATCTTGATATAGCAGTAGAACAAGAACAAATTCAAGAGCGTGGCGCAGTTATTGTTATGAATGTAAACACAGGCGCAATACTCGGAATGGCAGTAAGCGGAGATTTCAATCCAAACGAGCCGTTTGTTTTGTCTGCTGAAGATCAGGCAACGGTTGACGCTATTACCGATGAGGACGAACGCGCCGAAAAGCGTACGGAGCTTCTTAACCGTCAATGGCGCAACAAGGCGGTATCTGACACCTATGAACCGGGCTCGGTATTTAAAATATTTACCGCGGCCGTAGCTTTAGAAGAAAATCTTGTCACACAAAACAGTACCTTTACGTGTAATCATTCTTACATCGTTGCAGGTCGTACCTATCACTGCCACGACAAGATCGGCGGTCACGGTACACAAACATTGCAACAGTCAATTTCTAATTCCTGTAACCCTGCCTTTATTCAAATTGGTCAGTTAATTGGCGTTGATACTTTTTCAAAATATTTTTCTGCCTTCAATCTTACGGGAAAAACAGGAATTGATTTGCCGGGTGAAGCATCTCCGTACTATCACGAGGAACGAGGTCCTACAGAGCTTGCGTCATCATCGTTCGGTCAGACCTTTAATATTACGCCGATTCAGATGATAAGCCTTGCGGCAACTGCTGTAAACGGCGGATATGCTGTTACTCCTCACCTTGTTGATAAAATAATTGATAGCGATAACAATGTTATTGAAAGCTTTTCAAACGAAAGCCGTCAGCAAGTAATTTCAGAGACAACCTCAGCCACTATGCGTACAATGCTTGAATATGTGGTAGAAAATGGTGCAAAAAATGGTATCGTTTCAGGTTATAGAGTGGGCGGCAAGACTGGTACATCGCAAAAAATGTCAAAAATACTTTCTACAGGTAATTCACATCTTTATATCGGCTCTTATGTAGGTATTGCGCCTATTGATGACCCTGAAATTGCTGTGTTTGTAATGCTTGATGAGCCGGCAGGCGCTAATTATTACGGCGGTCTTATTTCTGCTCCGGTCGGCTCTAAAATTATGACCGATATTTTGCCATATATGGGTTATGAACCGCAATATACTGATGAAGAGCTTGAAAAAATATCGGTTTCTGTTCCTGATGTTACAGGTGAAAAAATTTCAGCGGCAAAGACAAAAATTAACAGCTCAAAGCTGTCGTATAAGGTTATCGGTAACGGCGAAACCGTTTTAAAACAGTTGCCTGAAGCTGGTAACTCGGTATATAATGGTGGTATGGTTATCCTATACACCGAAGAAAGCGAGTCGCAGACCGCAACGGTACCAAATCTCATAGGAATGACAGCCGGAGAGGTTAATTCTGCCGCAGCATCAGCCGGTATAAATGTTGAGTTTTCCGGCAGTATATCATCCGGTACGGTTTTATCTTACGCTCAGGATATTAAGGCGGGCGAAACCGTATCTCTCGGTCAGATAGTTACAGTTTATTTTCGTGATGAGGCCTCTGCCGATATGACAGAAACCGATGTCACAGAATAGCTTGTTTAAGGAGTAAAAAATGTTATTAAAAGACCTTATACCTAATGTAGATGGGGCAATGGGGAATATGCAAATTGTGGGCATAACCAGTGATTCTCGCGAAATTAAAGAGGGTTATGCGTTTGTATGCATTAAGGGAGTAACAGATGACGGTCATAATTATGCTGAGGTTGCTGCTGAAAAAGGCGCGGCGGTTGTTATAACCGAACAAAAGATGGGCGTAAAAAATGAAATTACCGTATCTGATACCCGTGCGATTTATGCTGATATGTGCGCCAATTGGTTTGGCAGACCTGCTGACAGTTTAAGGCTGATTGGTGTTACGGGTACAAACGGAAAAACCTCTATAACATATATGCTTAAAAGTATTTTAGAGCACGCTGGCTATAAGGTTGGACTTATCGGCACTATACAAAACC
>CAYLXT010000088.1:0-5388 GCA_964387615.1 uncultured Ruminococcus sp. | reverse complement strand
GCCGCTATGAAGAGCGATGAGGTTTATGAGCGTCTTACCGCTTGGGCAAAGGAATTTGACGGTGAGTTTTACGATTTGCTCGTTCGTGACCCCGACTTTACAAAGGCAATGCTTGCAATAGATCGTGACGATGCCAAAAAACCGCGTAAGGATCTGGCTCGTTGGAGCGAGGCAAAAGAGTATTTTGCATACTTTTTTAATGAGCTTTATACCCCTTGCCACACATTACCCGAGCACATTGATGCCGCCGATGCAAAGGCGTTTCTTGCTGAATACAAAAAACTTTATGATGCGGCTGATGACAGACAAGCCTGGTTTGACAAAATCAAACTTGTGGCTCCCAACTTGGGCTTTGCAGCTGAAACAAAAGAATACAAGGCAAATCCTGACGCGTACAAGGGCAGCGCAGGTGACCTTAGCACAATACTTCGTATTGCGATTACAGGACGCACAAACACACCCGACCTTTGCAGTATTATGCAGGTGTTGGGCAAAGGTGAGTGCTTTAAGCGTATAGACGAAATGATCAGTTCTCTTTGAGGAGTTTTATAAAATGGAAGAAAACAAGATTTTAACTGAAGAATTAGAGGAAAACAAACCGTCTAATTTTATCTATGATTTTATTGATGAGGATTTAAGCGAGGGCGTTTACAGCCGCGTGCAGACACGATTTCCGCCCGAGCCTAACGGCTATTTGCATATAGGTCACGCAAAGGCTATTTGCATTGACTTTGGCACAGCCGAAAAGTATAAGGGCAAGTGCAATCTGCGTCTTGACGATACCAATCCCACTAAAGAAGATGTTGAATATGTAGACGCCATTATGGAAGACATTAAGTGGTTGGGCTTTAATTGGGACAACGTTTACTATGCTTCCGACTATTTTGATTTTATCTATGAGTGCGCATTAAAGCTTATTGATAAAGGTCTTGCTTACATTGATGAGTCAACCGCCGATGAAATCCGCGAAATGCGTGGTACTTTGACCGAGCCCGGTAAAAACAGTCCTTACCGTGACAGACCAATTGCCGAGAATCGCGAACTGTTTGCTAAAATGACAGCAGGTGAGATTGACGAGGGCAAAATGGTGCTGAGAGCCAAAATTGATATGGCTTCGTCTAACCTTAATATGCGTGACCCTGTTATTTATCGTGTGCTTAAAGCACATCACCACCGCACAGGTGATAAGTGGTGTGTGTACCCGATGTATGACTTTGCGCACCCGCTAAGCGACGCGCGCGAGGCTGTTACACACTCACTTTGCTCGTTAGAGTTTGAAAATCACCGCCCACTTTATAACTGGGTTTTAGAGGCTGCTGACATAACGCACGAACCGCCCCGTCAGATCGAATTTGCTCGTATGAACGTAAACTACACGCTTACAAGTAAGCGCAAGTGCTTAAAGCTTGTAAATGACGGCTTGGTAAGCGGTTGGGATGATCCGCGTATGGCTACCATTTGCGGTATGCGCCGCCGCGGCTATCCGTCACAGGCGGTACGCGCTTTTGTTGATAAGATCGGCGTTTCAAAGGCTTATAGCGTAATTGACTACGCGCTGCTTGAATCCTGTGTTCGTGATTATCTTAACGAAAATGCTGATAGAGCAATGGCTGTTCTTCGTCCGCTTAAGGTTATAATTGATAACTACCCCGAAGGCAAAACAGAACAAATTGAGGTTGACATCAACCCCAATAAGCCCGAACTTGGAAAGACAAGTGTTACCTTCTCTCGCGAGATATTTATAGAAGATGATGACTTTATGTTAGACCCACCGGGCAAATATTTCAGACTTTGCCCTGCAAAAGAGGTTAGACTTAAAGGCGCGTATTTTGTAAAATATGCTTCACATGAGACGGACGAAAACGGCAATATTACCGCAGTTCACTGCACCTACGACCCCGAAAGCCGCGGCGGCGAAGCACCCGACGGCAGAAAGGTTAAGGGCACACTGCATTGGGTAAGCGCAGACAACTGTGTTAAAGCCGAAGTTCGCCTTTATGACCGACTTTTTAACGTAGAAAACCCAAGTGATGAAGAGGGAGTATCGTCTTTTGCTGATAACCTTAATCCCGAATCTCTCACGGTTTTGACCGATTGCGTTATTGATGCCAGCCTTAAAGACGTGAAGGTGGGCGACACCTTCCAGTTTATGCGTCAGGGTTATTTCTGCGTGGATAAAGATTCAACCGACAATAAAATAGTCTTTAACCGCACAGTTGCGCTCAAAGACTCGTTTGCTAAAAAGAAATGATGACTGTAAATAATGTTTTAGAATATCTGGCAGAAAAATATCCGCTCGATACCGCGTGTGATTTTGATAACGTAGGCCTTTTGGTTGGTGACGGCAAGGCGCAGGTTACAAAGGCAGTAGTATGCCTTGACTGTGATATAAACGCCGTAAATTACGCAAAAGAAGTGGGCGCCAACCTTATCGTTACGCACCATCCCGTGATTTTTAACGGACTTAAATGCGTAACAAAGGGCACCGTTGTTTATGAGCTTGTAAAGGCTGATATATCGGTTATATCAATGCACACCAATTTAGACGTTGCAGTCGGCGGTGTTACCGAAAATCTTTGCAAGGCTATAGGTCTTACTAATATAAAAGAGTTTGTTGCTCACGACGGATTTTTAATCCGTGAGGCAGAGTGTGGTATACATGATGCCGACACTTTGGCACGGCATATAAAATCGTCACTTGGCGGCACGGTAAAATATGCCGATAGCGGCAGAGAAATACACCGCGTGCTTGTGTGTTCAGGCTCGGGCGGTGAGTTTTTAGCCGACGTAATTGACGGCGGCTATGATGCGCTTATATCGGCAGACATAAAGCATAATGTGTTTATAGACGCTGTAAACAGTGGTGTCACCGTGTTTGATGCAGGGCACTACCACAGCGAAAATGTTATTGTAAAACCATTATGTGAGGAGCTGTCAACCGCATTTGGTGAAATTGAGTTTTTAGTTTTCAATAATGACAAAATAAAATCAATATAAAATAGAGGTATAACAATGTTTAACACTAATTACCGTATTTACAATTCAGTAGTTATGGTACCTGTTCTTGTCAATTGGCAAAAACGGGCTTGTATTGTTGTACCCAAAATCAAAAAAAGTTAAAAAAACGAAAATTTGATTTGTTTACACAGTGCAGGCTGAAATGTTGGCTTGCACTGTTATTTTTTATTCATAGAACAATTATATATTATTGTCATTGCGAGGAACGATAGTGACGAAGCAATCCGTTCCTCATTTAAGGATATTATGTATTGCTGATAAAATATATCCCTCCACCGCCATTGGCGGTCCCCGTCTCAACTGCCGTTTCGGTCGGTGCTTCTGCTCTGCAGAGGTGTCCACAGGACACCCGCACCCCTTTAGGCAAGGGAGGCTCTCTTTCAATGACATTTAAGGAGATTAAATTATGAATACAAATGAAAGACGTAATAAATCAAATGGACGATGAAACCTACGAACTGTATTTAAAATATCATCTTACAACCTGTGAGCGACAGGATATGGTGGGTTATTCACACCACACGCTTGATATATTCAGAAAGGATTGATTAAATTGACACACATTGGCACAAAAACTATAAAAACCGAAAGACTTATTTTAAGAAAATTTACGGTAGATGATTATAATGATATGTTTAACAACTGGGCAAGTGACGAAAATGTTACACGATCTTTGACGTGGCTTCCCCACGAATCGCCCGAATCAACCAGACAACTGTTAGTGGGCTGGTGCAATGCGTATGAGAGAAATGACGCATATAACTGGGCTATGGAATTTGAGGGTCAGGTTATCGGCAATATTAGTGTTGTAAGACTTAGTGAAAAAAGCGAATATGCCGAACTTGGTTACTGTATGAGCCGTAAATACTGGAACAAGGGCTTAATGACCGAGGCAGCACGCGCGGTTATAGATTTTCTTTTTAATGAGGTAGGTGTTCACCGTGTAAGCATTGCTCACGCAGTAAAAAATCCCGCATCTGGTAGGGTTGCGCAAAAATGCGGTCTTACATATGAGGGTACAAAGCGCGAAAGCTTTAAATCATCAACAGGTGAGTTTTTAGACATAGCAAATTACGGGATTTTAAAGGATGATTTTTTGAAATTAATGCATAGTTGAAAAAATTTTTTGCGTGTGGTATAATTATTTAAAAAAATTTCATAAAGGAATTACATTAATGAAAACATATACGATTGTAGCCGGTGTTAACGGTTGTGGTAAGAGCAGTTTGACGGGTGTTCTCAGAACTGAGATTGATAATCTTGGCAAAATTATTGATGTGGATAAGATTACTGTTGCTTGTGGAGGCAATGCTATTGAAGGCGGTAAAAAAGCAATAGATATTATTGACGAGTGTTTGGACAAAGAAATTTGCTTCACCCAAGAAACAACACTCTCGGGTAAAAAGACACTGGGCACCATAAAGCGCGCTATAGAAAAAAATTATTACATCCGCTTATATTATGTTGGACTTGATACTATGGAGGAAAGTCTGTTACGTATAGAAAACCGTGTTAAAAAAGGCGGGCACAATATAGCCACCGATGCAGTCGCAAAGCGTTTTGGTAAACGTTTTGATGATTTGCTTATTATCTTGCCTTACTGTAATGAGGCTACGTTTTATGACAACGACAACGGCTTTTTAACAGTAGCAAAATATAAAAATGGCGAACTTCAACCAGTAGGCAAAACCCAACCAAAATGGTTGAGTGAATTAATAAAAAAGATGAATTAAGTGACTGTGTCAATAATCGTAATTTAAGCACTAAAAATCAGCAGTAATTTTACTGCTGATTTTTTCATATTATACAAGCCCAATATCATAACATTTTAAGGGATGAAAGAGGGTATATGTAATGAAATATTTTATAATCACCAAAAAGCAGATAATGTGGTGTATGAGCGCCTTACTTGCCGTGGTGATAGCGGTAGTAGGCTCGGTTGTCACTTTTGCAAACAGCGACCGTAAACTGCCGATTTATTGCGTAGAGTGTGATAAAAAGCAGATTGCAATCAGTTTTGATGCGGCATGGGGAAATGATGATACCCAACAGCTAATTGATATACTTGCCGAGTACGAGGTGCCCGCAACCTTTTTTGTGGTAGGCGCTTGGGTAGATAAATATCCCGAATCGGTAAAGCAACTCGCAGATGCCGGTCATCAGGTGCAAAATCACTCTAACACGCACCCGTATATGACAGGACTGTCAACCGAACAGATGATTGATGAGCTTGAGAGCTGTAACAAAAAAATCGAAAATGTAACGGGCGTAAAACCAACTCTGTTCCGCCCACCTTACGGCGACTACGACAACCGCGTTATAGAAACGGTAGAGAGCGTAGATATGTACACAATCCAGTGGGATGTTGAT
>CAYLXT010000087.1:0-5417 GCA_964387615.1 uncultured Ruminococcus sp. | reverse complement strand
CCCATACTGTGACCCATCAATATGTAGGGTAGGTTAGGGTATTCAGCCTTTACACTATCGGCAAAAAGCTTTACGTCGTCTACCATATAGCCCCATCCGTTTTTAGATGCAATAAAACCTAAATCCTCTTCTCGCGCGGTATTTCCGTGACCTAAATTATCAAAGCCACAGCACAGGTAACCCGCGCTTGCAAGTGATGAAAGCAACGGCTCATATCGGCCTATATATTCGGTCATGCCGTGAACTAAATGAAATATGCCGCGTATATCGCCGTCGGGGATATATATAATACCCGATAATGTGTTTTTTTGGTCGCTTGATAAAATCTTTTTGTCTTTGATTTCAAATTTCATCATACTTCTCCTTTGGTAAAGGTTATGGTGCTGTTTATGGCGCGTTTCCAACCGTTAAGGTTTGTTTGTCTGATGTTTTTTGTCATACTTGGTTTAAAGATGGTTGAATCGGAATTTATGTCGGTTGTATTATCATCAAATATATCTGCTGTAATACCTGCAAGCAGTGCCGCGCCCAATGCCGTTGCTTCTGCATTGTTAGGGCATATAACGTTGGTGTTTGATATGTCTGATTGAAACTGCATTAAAAATTTGTTGCGTGCCGCTCCGCCATCAGCTTTGAGCGATGTCACAGTAACATTCGCATCGTTTTGCATAGCAGTAATTAAGTCATTAGTCTGGTATGCTATAGATTCAAGCGCGGCTCGTACTATGTGATTGCGACCTGCCCCTCGTGTGAGTCCGCAAATAGTGCCGCGTGCATACATATCCCAATACGGCGCGCCAAGACCTGCGAAAGCAGGGACAATATAAACGCCTGCGCTATCGCTAACGGCGAGCGCGCATTCTTCACTTTGAGCCGCGTTTTCAATAAGCTTCATTTCGTCCCTTAGCCACTGAATTACTGCGCCGCCTATAAACACACTGCCTTCAAGCGCATATTGTGTGGGCTCTTTTTCGGTGGTAGCGGCAATGGTGGTAAGCATACCGTTTTTGCTTTTTACCGCCGTTTTGCCTGTATTCATCAGCAGAAAACAACCTGTACCGTAGGTGTTTTTAACATCGCCGGCATTTACGCAATGCTGACCGAATAACGCTGATTGCTGGTCGCCTGCGACACCGCAAACTGTAAGCCTTGCACCCATAATATCAATATCGCCAAATACGCTGCCGCTTTTCTGAACGGTGGGCAACATACTTTCGGGTATATCTAAAATTTCTAATAACTTTTTATCCCAACAAAGATTGTGTATGTCATAAAGCATTGTACGAGAGGCGTTGGTTTCATCTGTGGCGTGAATTTTGCCGCCCGATAGCTTCCACATAAGCCAGGTGTCTACCGTGCCAAAAAGCAGTTCGCCGCGCTCTGCCGCCGCGCGTGCGCCGTCAACGTTATCGAGTATCCATTTTATCTTTGTGGCAGAAAAATACGCGTCGATTTTAAGGCCCGTTGTGTCGGTGATATATTGCTCTAAACCCTGCGCTTTTAGTTCTTCGCAAAGGGGAGCTGTACGGCGGCATTGCCATACAATAGCGTTATAAACAGGCTCGCCCGTTAATCTATTCCATACAATAACCGTTTCACGCTGATTTGTAATACCAACACAAGAAATATCTGATACATTTAACCCCGATTTAATTACACACTCGGTTATGGCAGAATACTGCGCCGATAATATTTCAATAGGGTCGTGCTCAACAAAGCTGGGGGTAGGATATATTTGTGTGAACTCATTTTGTGCAAGGGATACAATATTACCTTTGTTATCAAATATAATTGCTCTGGCACTGGTTGTGCCTTCATCTAAAGTAAGAATATATTTTTTCAAAACAAAAATCCTTTCAAAAGCAAAAAAGGGCAACAATACCCCTTGGTATCATTGTCCTTTAATTTTTATTCTTTTAACGCGATTTGATACACCGCAAACAAGTTCATAATTTATTGTTCCTATCATTTCGGCGGGTGCCTCTATTGGTAATTCGTTGCCCCAAAGAAGAACCTCATCGCCGCGTTTAACATCGGGGATATTGGTAACGTCAACACAAAATTGGTCCATACATACGCGACCTATAATATTTGCACGGCAACCGTTTATTAACACATATCCGCGGTTTGAAAGCAGACGAGGGTAGCCGTCGGCGTAGCCTGCGCTTATGGTAGCAATCGTCATCGTTTTTTCTGCCTTAAAGGTTCTGCCGTAGCTTACCGTGTCTCCCGCAATTATCTGTTTAACCTGTGACACAACCGATTGAAAACTCATAACAGGTTTAAAATCTTGCGGCAGTTTAAGGTCGCTTGACGGAGTCAGACCGTAAAGCACAATACCCGCGCGGCACATATCCAAATACTTATCTTTGTCCTGACAAAGTGCTGCTGAGTTAGAGCAGTGGCAAATTTCGGGATTTAGCCCATTGGATTTTAATATATCAACCGCCCTGCAAAAACGGTTGTATTGGCAGTCGGTAAAGCCGTCCTCTTGGGCGTAGTTGCGGTCAGATACGGCAAAGTGGGTGAATACACCCTCTAATTTAAAACCATTAAGGCTTGCTGCTATTACGGCATCATTCATACCGTTTAAATTATCATCACGGCAGTCAAATCCTATGCGAGACATACCTGTGTCAAGCTTTAAGTGAATTTTTATTTGTAAGCTATATTCAGTGGCAATTTGTGATAACTCTTTTGCATATTCATATGAATATACACACTGTGAAATATTATGCACACAAAGCTCACGCGCATACTCACAAGGGGTATAACCGAGAATTAATATGGGTTTTGTAATACCTAACTCACGAAGTTTTATAGCTTCTTCGATATTTGATACGGCGAAAAAGTCAGCGCCCGCATCTTGCAAAATGGGCGCTACGATATCAACACCGTGACCGTAAGCGTTAGCCTTAACAACCGCACAAACTTTAGTTTTTGCAGTTTCTTTTATAACTTTAAAGTTATGTATCAGAGCAGACTCGTCAATCTCTGCCCAAGCTCTGCGTAAAAATTTTGCCACAATGTATCACCTCATTTGGCGTTGTATTTTATCGGATAGCGGGATAAACAAAAGACTTAATAGAAACCAAAAGAAAGAATATAATGCGCAAACCTGACCGCCGATGTTAAGCGGCATTTTGCTGTAGTCCCAGACTTTGCGCTTTAGTATTACATTAAATACTATGCCGAAAATGTATTCTATTGTTGTAATAAGCACACAACCGGCAACTGCTTTTTTGAAAAGCGAGGCCTTTTTCATAGCGGAGGATATTTTGGAAAGTCCTAAAAATGACGTTCCACCTGCTAATGCCATAGACCAGTGTGTGTTACCGCGCCATAGAATTTCTATAAGACAATATCCTAAAGCACCTATACCAAAGGTCGTTAAATTGCGTTTTGCTTTTTTCAAAATAATCACCCAATATATTTTTGAGTGATTATTCGGCAGTTATACATTAAATCTAAAAAGAACAATATCTCCGTCGTTCATAATGTATTCCTTACCTTCGCTTCTCACCAGGCCTTTTTCTTTGGCAGTAACCATATTGCCGCCGCAAGCCATAAAGTCATCGTATGATATAACCTCGGCACGAATAAAGCCACGCTCAAAATCGGTGTGAATTTTACCGGCCGCCTGTGGAGCCTTTGTGCCGCGCTCAATTGTCCATGCGCGAACCTCGGGCTTGCCTGCGGTAAGGTAAGAGATAAGACCTAAAAGGCTGTAGCATTTTTGTATCATACGGTCAAGTCCCGAACGTTCAAGGCCTAGGTCTTCTAAAAACATTACCTTTTCTTCATCGTCAAGACTTGCGAGTTCAGCTTCTAACGCCGCGCAAATAGGAAGAATTTCAGCATTTTCTTTAGCGGCAGCTTCTTTTACTGCATTGTAGCCTGCGTTTGCTTCAATACCGTTTTTGAAATCGTCTTCACTCATATTGCAAGCGTAGATTACAGGCTTAGCAGAAAGCAGGGAAGTGGTAGCTAAAACCTCCGCATCGGTGTCGGACGTAATCTCTACCGAGCGTGCGGGCAGGCCTTCTTCTAAGTGCGTGATAAGTCGCTTTAAAAAGTCAACCTCGGCTTGCATAGATTTATCGCCCTTTAGCGCTTTGGTTGCCTTATCAAGACGACGCTGAGCAATTTCAATATCGGAAAGTATCAATTCAAGATTAATGGTTTCAATATCGCGAAGCGGGTCAACCGAGCCTTCTACGTGAATGATATCGGTGCTTTCGAAGCAGCGAACAACGTGAACTACCGCATCAACCTCACGGATATTACTTAAAAACTTGTTGCCAAGACCTTCACCCTTTGAAGCGCCCTTAACAAGACCGGCAATATCAACAAATTCGATAACCGCAGGGGTGAATTTGTCGGGATTGTAGATTTCTGCCAGCTTTTCAAGTCGCTCGTCGGGTACGCTTACCATACCAACGTTTGGCTCTATTGTGCAAAAGGGGTAGTTAGCCGACTGCGCGCCCGCGTTTGTTATTGCATTAAAAAGGGTTGACTTACCAACATTTGGCAACCCTACCATACCTAGTTTCATAATTCTCTATATCTCCTTTAAAATCCTTTATTTATCAGGGTTTTCGGAGTGTGGCGTATGCTCTCTACACCATTTTTACTCCATTTTTACTCCATTTTCGTATGGAATTATATTAAGATTTATCTAAAACCTGATTATTTTCAAATTGCTTTATAGCCTGGTTTATAGACTCGGTTGTAACGTGAACATAACGGTCCGTCGTTGTTTTGATACTGGCATGGCCGAGTAGCTTTTGCCGCACCTTCGGTTGCATACCTGCCTCGATTGCTCTTGTGGCGCAGGTGTGACGTAGAGCGTGCATACAAAATCTTTTAATTCCCGCCTCATCACAAAGCTTATAAAGATGCGTGTCGTAGGAACTGTTCTTTGCCGGTTCTCCCGTACGCCAATTGATAAACACAAGATCACCCATCACAAGCTGAGAGGTAGCACCCGTTCGCCTGTCAATGTATTCAAGAGTTTCTGAAAGCAAGGGAGACTTTTTCCTATGCTCACGGTTATCCCATATCTCTTTTAGAATATTGTATGCACGTTCTGTCAGAGGTATGGTGCGATAGCTTTGCGGTGTCTTGGGAGGTCCTGCTCGCCAATATCCTTGTTTGTGTCTGTACTCCAAAGTTTTGTTGACGGTAAGCGTACGCTTTTCAAAATCAATCGCATCCCACGTAAGTCCTATTAGCTCGTCCGTTCGCAAACCCGTCTCAAGAATCAAAGCGTATTAGTTATAATTATGAGAACGCTTTGCGGCCTGAAGAAAAATTCGTTGCTCTTCACGGGTTAGGAATTTTATATCATCCTTCGCCCGAACGGGTTTTGTGTATCGAACACCGTTCATTGGGTGCTTTATGATTAAATCATTCAT
>CAYLXT010000086.1:0-5525 GCA_964387615.1 uncultured Ruminococcus sp. | reverse complement strand
TTATTTAATTATGCATTTTGCAAATCCCCTCACCACGCTACGCGTGGTCCCCTCCTGACAGGAGCGGTCTCCCTCTGTCGCCTTGCGACATCTCCCTCACACTGTGAGGGAGTCTCCCCTTTAGGCAAGGGGCGCTTGAATTGTGCATTATTTAACCTGGCTCTTCACAAACTCAATCTGCTTTTCTACCGACTCTACTGATGTGCCGCCTTCGGAAATACGACGTTTTACGCAGTTTTCGAGATTAACAGCATCATAAAGTTCTTCATCAAAAAGCTCGCTGAACTGCTTATATTCTTCGAGCGGTAAATCTTCAAGCACGGTTTTCTTCTTAATACAAAGTGCAACAAGCTGACCCGAAATTTTATATGCCGTTCTGAAAGGCATACCACGTTTAACAAGGTAATCGGCAAGGTCGGTGGCATTTATAAAGCCCTCGCCTGCCGCTTTTTTCATATTATCTGTAAGTACGGTCATTGTAGCAATCATAGGTGTAAAGACTTTAAGGCACATTTTAACGGTGTCACAAGCGTCAAAGACACCCTCTTTGTCCTCTTGCATATCCTTGTTGTAAGCAAGCGGCAAGCCCTTGAGTGTGGTAAGCAGTCCTAAAAGATCACCGTATACCCTACCCGTTTTACCGCGCACTAATTCTGCCATATCGGGATTACGCTTTTGCGGCATAATT
The DNA here is from genome assembly GCA_964387615.1 of uncultured Ruminococcus sp. Classification (GTDB taxonomy): domain Bacteria; phylum Bacillota; class Clostridia; order Oscillospirales; family Acutalibacteraceae; genus UBA737. The sequence goes on along the minus strand of CAYLXT010000086.1, from coordinate 4,837 downwards.
GACGAGCCTGTGGTGTAGCTACTTGAAAGCTCAATAAACTTAAACTCCCAGCTTGACCACAAAATAATCTCTTCCGAAAAACGTGACAAATGCACCATAATAAGTGATATTGCCGACATAAGCTCCACGCAAAAATCACGGTCGGATACGCCGTCTAACGAGTTCATACATATTCCGTCAAAACCGAGTTTCTCAGCCTCGAAACGACGGTCGGTATTGTATGTAGTACCCGCCAATGCACAGCAACCGATTGGCGACATATTCATTCTTTTTTTGCAGTCGCAAAGACGTTCTATGTCGCGCAACAGCATCATAGCATACGCCATTAAATGATGGCCAAAGGTGATGGGTTGCGCGCGCTGAAGATGTGTATAGCCCGACATAATACTTGCCTTGTGCTCGCTCGCCTTATCACAAAGCACATCTACAAGTGATTTTAAAAGACTTGTAATCTCATCTATTTCATCACGCAGATACATTCTTATATCAAGCGCTACCTGATCGTTACGGCTACGGGCGGTATGCAGCTTTTTACCAACATCGCCAATGCGGTTTGTGAGTTCTTGCTCAACAAACATATGTATATCTTCGGCAGACATATCGAACTGCAGTTTACCACTTTGTAAATCGGCAAGTATCTCTTCAAGACCTGCAATAATTGTATTTGCCTCGTCCTCGGCGATAATACCGCAGAGCGATAGCATCATAGCGTGAGCCATACTGCCCTTTATATCGTGCGCATACATTCTGCTATCAAAATGTATGGAAGAGTTAAAATCATCGGCTATACTGTCGGTAACACCGTCGGTAACGCCTGTCCACATTTTAGCCATTTATAAAACCTCGTTTATTTAAAGTATTTATCCATTATATATAATGTATTTTGCATTGTCAAGACTTTTGAATAAATATGCAAAAATCGTGCATATTATGCGCGGTTTTTAAAATTAGAAACATTTGCCCAATCTTTGAGAACGGCAATTTTCTGTTTTACCGCAATGATAGCAAAGCTCGTTTTGGCTGCAACCATTTCCTAATATTTCTTTTATATTACTAATTGTAGTTTCGGCTATGTTACCAAGTGCCTCCTCGGTTAAAAACGCCTGATGAGACGTTAATATAACGTTAGGCATTGAGATAAGTCGAGCCAGAGTGTCGTCGTCTACAATGTGGCCTGAAAAATCCTCAAAGAAAATATCGGATTCTTCCTCGTACACATCAAGGCAAGCAGCACCTATATGTCGTGATTTTATGCCCTCAAGCAAAGCGTCAGCGTCAATAAGCGCGCCGCGCGAGGTATTAAGGATAACCACACCTTTTTTCATTTTTTCAATAGAGTTTTCGTCTATAATATGATAGGTTTCAGGTGTCAGCGGACAGTGCATAGATATAATATCACTCTCAGCAAAAAGGCGGTCAAGCTCTACATATTCGCAAGGCGCATCACTTGCGGGATATTTATCGTATGCTAAAATTTTCATACCAAAACCGCGGCAGATATCCATAAACACACGGCCGATTTTACCCGTACCTATAACACCTACGGTTTTACCATAAAGGTCAAAGCCCGTCAGTCCCGAAAGACTGAAATTAAAGTCTTTTGTACGGATATATGCCTTGTGTATGCGGCGGATAGATGTAAGGAGCATCGCCATTGTGTGCTCGGCTACAGCATAAGGCGAATATGCGGGCACATGCACTACATGTATTTTGCCGTAAGCATACTTAACATCAACATTGTTATAGCCTGCGCAACGAAGCGCCAATACTTTAACGCCCAATTCATAAAGTTTATCTATAACCTCGGCGTTTGCAGTATCGTTCACAAATATACATACCACCTCACAGCCATGTGCAAGGTCTGCTGTATCAATATTAAGTTTTGTTTCAAAAAACTTAAATTTTATATCGTCGCTTGCGTACTTTTCAAACGACTGTTTGTCATAAGGTTTGGTATCAAAAAACGCTATTTTCATAAATTTCTCCTACTAAATATATTTTACTATCCCTTTTGCCCTTATCAAACCAGCCTCCCTTGCCTAAAGGGTAGACTCCCTCACAGTGTGAGGGAGATGTCGCAAGGCGACAGAGGGAGACCGCTCCTGTCAGGAGGGGGACCGCTTGCGGTGGAGGGATTTTCAAGAGTTAAATTCATTGTATATTTTTTCCGCCAAGGACTGATTTATGCCCTTTACCGTGCAAAGTTCTTGCACGCTTGCCGATTTTATGGCTTTCATCGTTTTAAAATGCTTGAGCAACGCCGCGGCTTTTGCCTGACCCACACCGTTTATCGCAGTAAGTTCAGAAGATAACATCTTTTTACTGCGGCGCTTTTTGTGATAGCCGATAGCAAAACGGTGAACCTCATCCTGTATGGAAGTTACAAGGCGGTATGCTGACTCATTCGCTTTTATTGATATATCGCCGCCATTTGTGGCTATAGCGCGGGTACGGTGTTTTGAGTCCTTTACCATACCAAAAAGCGCTACATTTATATTATGCTTTTGAAGCACGGGCTCTACCGCCGAAATCTGACCCTTGCCACCATCAAGCAGTATCAGGTCGGGTAAAGTAGCAAAGCCATCGTTCTCACCTTTTTCATACTCGGTAAAGCGACGGTCGAGCACCTCCGCCATAGAGCGATAATCATCTTGACCCGAAAAGCCTTTTATTTTAAACATACGGTAATGCTGCTTATACGGTTTACCGTCACGGAACACAACCATACCGGCTACGTTTTCGTCACCAGCAGTATTAGAAATATCATAAGACTCTATAACCCGCGGCACTTTTTCAAGACCCAAAAGGCGCGCGAGCTCATTAAGCGCATTCATCTCTCGTCCCTGAATTTCTGTCTTTTGCGCCAGATTGTCAGCGGCATTGTTGCGACACATATTTACAAGGTTTTTTTGCTCGCCGCGTTGAGGCAAAATCATCTCGGTTTTTTTGCCCACTTTTTCGGTAAGCCATTGCTCTAAAACTGTTTTTGAATCAAAATCGTTGTCAATAAGTATACGCGGCGGAATATCATTGCTCTCATAGTATTGACCTATAAAATGACTGTATAAATCATTTTTATCGGTAAAGGTGTCAATTATAAAATGCTTTTTATCAATTAACTTACTGTTTCTGAAAACAAGCACCGCTATGCAGGCAATACCGTTTATAATCGCAGAGGCAAATACATCCTGATTTTTGTAGGTACACATTACAACCTTTTGTTTTTCCTCTAACTTTCTTATAGCGTTTATGCGGTCGCGGAGTTTTGCTGCATATTCAAAATCAAGCCTTTCGGCAGCCGCCTCCATATTACTTTGGAGGGTTTTAATAATATCGTCACCACTGTTTTTTATGAACGAAACAGCAGAATCAACAGTTTCATTATATTGTTTAGTAGTAATATTTGCGCGACAGGGCGCATCGCAAAGACCAATATGAAAATTTAAGCACGGTTTTGAGTATTTATCAAAACTGCGATTACAATCGGGAAGTTTAAAGATTTTTCGCACTTCTGATACAGTATCTTTAACTACGGCAGCAGAATAATAAGGTCCGATATACTCGGCATTTTTATCATCGGTCTGCATACTTGTGGTGATTTTACGCCACTTGTCACCGGTTATCTTAATATAATGATAGCCCTTGTCATCCTTTAAAAGTATGTTATATTTAGGCTGGTTTTGTTTTATAAGCGAGTTTTCAAGTATGAGCGCTTCAAACTCGCTATCGCAAAGCACGTATTCAAAGTGATCTACAAGGCTTACCATTTTGCGTACCTTGTCACTATGCTGATTACCTGCGCCAAAATACTGTGTTACACGGTTTTTAAGCGACTTTGCCTTGCCGATATATATAATATCGTCGTCTTTATTTTTCATTATATATACACCGGGGGTAAGCGGCAATTTGTTGGCTTTTTGCTTTAACTCTGCAAGTTTTGGATTATCGTTCATACTTTTCACCTGCCTTTATTAAACGGACGGTCGAGGGTGCCCGTCCCTACAATATATATTATACAAAAAAATCGCGCCGATAGCAATAACTATCGGCGCAATATTATTCTTTGCAAAAAATAATACGATTTTTAATTATGCATTAGCATTGAGTTTTGATACAAGAGCTGACTTCTTTCTTGCGGCGTTATTCTTGTGAAGAATACCCTTGCCTGCAGCCTGATCAATTTTAGAAACAGCAACCTTTACAGCTTCAGCAGCTTCGGGAGCCTTAGCATCAATAGCAGCGTTAGCCTTTTTGATAGAAGTTCTGAGTGCAGAACGGCAAGCCTTATTTCTTTCAGCGTTAGCAGCACTAACAAGAACACGCTTCTTAGCAGATTTAATATTAGGCATCGTGACACCTCCTCATATTTACTCACAGTACACACTATATTATCACAAGTGTTTTAAAAAATCAAGTGTTTTTTTCAAATATTAACAAATGTAAAAATGCAAGCCTTTTTTGTCGAAAAGAAAAAAATATTTTTAGTTTTTTACCCCACATGCACGGCAATACTGTTGTTGTAAAAAATATGAAGGGGTGCTTATATTTGTATGGTAATAAGGTTGTAATTTGCGGGGTAGATACCTCAAAACTACCCGTTATGAAAGAAAAAGAAAAGGAACGATTACTACGTGAAGTAAAGAGTGGCAGTAAAACCGCGCGAGAAGAGCTTATAAACGGCAATCTGCGACTGGTGCTTAGCGTCGTTCAACGCTTTTCGAACCGTGGGGAGAATCCCGACGATTTGTTTCAGGTTGGTTGCATAGGTCTTATAAAATCCATAGATAACTTTGATATAACCCAAAACGTTAGATTTTCTACCTATGCAGTGCCAATG
>CAYLXT010000085.1:0-5537 GCA_964387615.1 uncultured Ruminococcus sp. | reverse complement strand
CCCATTTTTTTTGAAAACTGCGCGCCTAAATAGTTTGGAGTCACGTTGCATTTCTTTGCCAAAGCACCAAGTGTTAAAGGCTCTCTGAAATTGTTATGTATATGCGCTACCGCTTTCTGCAAAAGCGTGGGTATAACTACGTTTTCATCCTGTGATGAATTTCTTATAACCGTAATTATAATTTCGGCTATAAGGTTTTTAATCAGCAACTCGCTAAAAAGTCCTGACTGTTTTTCCTCTCGCTTTAGTATGTCAAACAGTTTTATAATATGCTGCATTTCGTTTTCATCCACTGCGCAACAAAAACGATTGCGGCTAAGAAACAAAAAATCATTTAACTGCTTAGGCAGTATATTTTCATTAAATTGCAGCTTTAATATTTGCATATCTTCTTGTGCCTTCAGCTCGTGAAAATCGTAATATGACATTAAATAGATACTGCCACGACTTAACATATATTTCGTGTTGTTATAAATGTGTTCGCCCGCGCCTGCAAGAACTATTTCAAGCTCAAAATAATTATGCCAATGCGGAGCAAAGTATTCTCCCTTGTTTATAAAGCGGTGTTCAATATAATAATCCTTATTTTGCTGTAGCAATGATTCAAATTTGTTTATTTGTTTTAACATAATAACCTCGAAAGTGTTGATTTTCTTAATTTTATCATAGAATATATTATTTTACAATACCTTTGTTTGTTGTATAATGGGGACAAAGGAGTTGAAGTTATGATCGGCTTTGATATTGGCGGCACCAAATGCGCCGTAAGCATAGGTGAAGAAAAAGACGGCGTTATGCACATTTTAAATAAAAAAGTAATACCCACCGACCACAGTGTTTCGGGTTATGAAATGATAGACAAAATGTGTGCTCTATCCGCTGAGATGACCGATGATTTCAGCCGTATCGGTATTTCTTGCGGCGGACCGCTTGATAATAAAAAAGGTGTTATAATTTCACCGCCAAACCTGCCCAAATTTAAAAATATAAAAATTGTTGATTATCTTAAACAAAAATACGGCGGATTTGTAAGACTTGAAAACGATGCCGATGCCTGCGCCTTTGCCGAATGGAAATACGGTGCGGGTAAAGGCACCCAGAATATGATATTTTTAACCTTTGGCACAGGTATGGGCGCGGGGCTTATTCTAAACGGAAAACTCTATTCTGGCGCTAACGGCAACGCAGGAGAAATTGGTCACGTAAGGTTGCGTGATACAGGACCCATAGGTTACGGTAAGCGGGGTTCTTTTGAGGGCTTTGCAAGCGGTGGAGGTATAGCCCAAATGGCAAAGGTAGCCGCTGAAGAGCAGTTACAAAACGGCATTATTCCACTTTACTGTAAAAGTCTTGACGAGTTAGAAAGTGTCACCGCACAAAAGACTGCCGAGGCGGCATATAAAGGTGATAAAACTGCGATAGACGTTTACCGCAAATGCGGTGAAATGCTTGGCAACGGATTATCTATTTTAATAGATATTTTAAATCCTGAAAAAATCGTTATTGGCAGTATTTACACCAGAAGTCGCGACCTGTTACAAGAAAGTATGATTGCGGCACTAAAAAAAGAAGCTCTTGAGCCTTCGCTTACAGCGGTAGAAATACTTCCTGCCGCTTTGGGTGAAAATCTCGGCGATTACGCCGCTTTATCTTTAGCAGCAGACAACCATTAAGGAGAAAAATATGAAACAGTTAATTGATTTGAACGGTAAATGGGAGCTTTATATGGCTCCACACCACCAGGTAAAAGAAACCGAAATTGAATGGGATTTCCTTGACCCTCATAAACTGCCTAAAAAAACATATAAAAATATTGATTTTATAAAAATTGATGCCGAAGTACCCGGCAACTTTGAGCTTGATATGCAACGCGCAGGACTGCTCCCCGATATTTTTGAAGGTACCAATCCCCTACTGTGTCAAAAATACGAAAATCAACATCTTTGGTATGTAAAGGAATTTACTCTCCAAGAAATTCCCGAAGGTGATGTTTATTTGCGTTTTGAGGGCATCGACACATTTGCTCATATCTATATTAACGGTGAATTTATTGGCTTTTGTGAAAATATGCTTATTGAACACGAATACAACGTTGATAATTTTCTTAAAGAAGGCAAAAATAAAATAGTTGTTCATATACGTCCAACTGTAATTGAAGCACGCGAATACGAGGAAAATGCCCTGGCTGTAGGTCTGCCTTATAACGAGGACTCTTTACACGTACGCAAGGCGCCGTATATGTTCGGTTGGGACATTATGCCCCGTACCGTTTCGGGTGGCCTGTGGCGCGGTGTATCTCTTATAGAAAAGCCCAAGCACCGAATAGAAGATTTTTATCTTGGTACCTCAACTATGAATCTAAAGTGGAATTCGGCAACCCTTTCGGGTCAAATACGCATACATACTGATGATGACCTGCTTTCTGATTACGAAGCTGTTGTAACAGGTAGTTGCGGCGACTCTCATTTTGAGCATAGCGTTCGTTTCTGGGGTGTGAACCGTAATTTTAACATTGGATTTAATAATGCTAAATTCTGGTGGCCCCGTGGCGAAGGCAAACAAAACCTTTACGACGTTGAGGTCAAGCTCTATCGCAAGGGTGAGCTGTGCGACACCTATCAAACCCGCATTGGTATTCGTCTTGTTGAGCTTGTCCGCACGTCAACGGTTGACGAAAATGGTAACGGCAAGTTTGAATTCCTTATAAACTGCAAAAAAGTGTTTATTATGGGCACCAACTGGGTACCTCTTGACGCCTTCCCCTCTCAGAACGAAAAACGCGTTATAAAAGCGCTCGAAATGGTAGAGGATATCGGCTGTAATATGATTCGTCTTTGGGGCGGTAACATATATGAGAGCGACACCTTTTATAATTGGTGCGACGAGCACGGTATTATGCTGTGGCACGACTTTATTATGGGTTGCGCATATTATCCGCAGTATGAGGAATTTTGCGAGCGTTTGCGTGAAGAGGCGATTGTTGCGGTAAAACGTCTGCGTTCGCACGCGTCAATCGTGCTTTGGGCGGGTGATAACGAATGTGACGCCTTTTATACCTACGCTTACAAAAACGGTAAACGTCTTGACCCGAATCAGAACATACTGACTCGCAAAGTGTTACCCGAGGTTTTGCGCGCTTATGACGGTTTCAGACCGTATTTGCCAAGCTCACCTTATATTGATGAGGTTGCGTTTGCAAATATTGATAAAAACCGCCCCGCCGAAGATCACCTTTGGGGACCGAGAAACTACTTTAAGAGCGATTACTATACAAATGCAACTGCCCTTTTTGCATCCGAAACGGGTTTCCACGGTTGTCCATCGCCCGAGTCGCTTAAAAAATACATAACCGAGGACCATTTGTGGCCAATTATTTTGCCAAACGGCAGACCCGACCCCGAGTGGATTGTTCACGCGGCAAGTATGGAAACCGAGCACATTGGTCATTACGAATACCGCATAGCGCTTATGCTTCGTCAGGTGGCAGTGCTATTTAGTGATATGCCCGACGGCAACACAGGTCGCGCTACCGCAGAAGAATCGTGCGAATATTTTGAGCGTATGAAAGAAATGTTTGGTGATGGTGTGCAGGCACTCCAAGGGATTGCAAAAGCAAGCCAGATATTCCAGGCGGAAGCCTTTAAGTTTATGATAGAACGCTTCCGCATACGCAAAGCAACTCACGGTGGTCTTATATGGTGGAACCTTACAGACGGTTGGCCACAGATATCTGACGCTGTTGTTGACTACTACTTTGTAAAAAAACTCGCATACGATTATATCAAAAATTCGCAACAACCGCTCTGTCTTATGTTTGACGAACCGACGGAAAATAATACAATTAACCTTTTTGCCGCCAACGAAATACCCGAGGATAAGCATTTTACCTATACCGTTACACGTATGAATGACGGTGTGGTTGTGTGCGAAGGCGCGGCAACGGTTGATGCAAATGGCATTTTGCAGCTTGATGAAGTAACTGTTGACAATAGCCAAAAAGAAATATTCCTTATAGAGTGGGAATGCGACGATGTGGTTGGTCGCAACCATTTTGTTAACAACATCCGTGGCATAAGCTTTGACACATACATTGATTTTCTTGAAAAAACTGAAATTGGTCATTTTGAAGGCTTTTAACGAAGGGATTTACCATGGAAACATTATCACAACTTATTAAACGTTACCCCTTGCTTTCAACTTGCGAAAGCGAAATACAGCAAAGCACAGATATGCTTATTAATGCATACAAAAACGGTAACCGACTTTATATTTGCGGCAATGGTGGAAGTGCTGCTGATGCCGACCATATTGTTGGCGAGCTTATGAAGGGCTTTCTAAAAAAACGCCCCTTGACCGACGAACAACTCGCGGCTTTTGGCAATGAAGACCAACCCCTTGCAAAAGGTCTTATGCAAGGACTGCCTGCTGTGTCACTACATTCACAAACAGCATTTCTTACCGCGTTTTTAAATGACGAAGACCCGTCGCTGCTATATGCGCAAGCGCTTTACGCTCTTGGTAAAAAAGACGATATACTGCTTGCCATCAGCACCTCGGGCAACTCGCAAAATGTAGTAAATGCGGCAAAGGTAGCGCATGCTGTCGGCTGTAAAGTGCTTTCGCTTGTAGGTGCTAAAGAGTGTAAGCTCGACAGTCTTTCAGACGTTATAATTCACGCTGACAGCACTGAGACCTACCGCATACAAGAATTGCATCTACCGATTTATCACTACCTTTGCGCCGCGGTGGAGGATTACTTTTTTAAAGAATAAAAACAAAAGGAATCAATCCGAATAGATTGGTTCCTTTTGTTTGTTCGATTAATATTTAACCTCTACAGATTTGGGGATATTATTTTTTCTTCAAAACAATAGCGCTTCTGTTAGGCAGATAGCATTTAAATCCCACCCAACCGATAGGTGTGGTAAAGGTTTTGTATTGAACAGCGGTGTCAACACGTGAAAAACCGCCAAACTCGCCTTCATCCGACGAAAGCACAACTTTGTATTCGCCCTCTTTGCCTACGGGCACAAAATATCCGTCAAAGGATTTTGTCGGGTGGAAGTTAAAAATAAACACGGCATCTCCCTTGGTATAAATAAGAATCTTATCATCCTGATGAAGCCATCTGTTTTCAGCAGGCAAATCGAGTAGGTGCTCTTCCTTTAGCAGCTTTATCATAGCTTTATCAAAATCGTTAAGCTCACGGTATCTTAGATCGGGATTATCAACGAGGCTCCACTGTCTGCGGCAATAATGATAGCTCCAGCCGTTGCCCTCACGCGGAAAATCTATCCATTCCGGGTGACCAAACTCATTACCCATAAAATTAAGATAACCTTCGCCTGCCAACGATGCAGTGATAAGGCGTATCATCTTATGAAGCGCAATACCTCTGTCAACTACAACATTTCCGCCGAATTTATTCATACCGGTATACATATCTGCATCGCAAAGTCTGAACATTATTGTCTTATCCCCTACTAACGCTTGGTCGTGAGACTCGCAGTAGCCTATATTTTTTTCTTGCGCGCGTC
>CAYLXT010000084.1:0-5601 GCA_964387615.1 uncultured Ruminococcus sp. | reverse complement strand
AATAATTTTAAGGCGGTGAAATTATGAAAACACGCGACGTCTTACTGCAAGAAATCTCATTCAAATCAGACGATTTTAAAATTATTGTTTCAAGTGCTATGTCGGCGGCGTCTAAGGATGCCTTTCATCCCGAAATTGAAATAAAGCTTTTTTACGAGGGCGACTCCATTCAGACAATAGGCTCTAAAACTATAGTTGCCACTGCAGGCGATATCACAATTGCAAACCCATATGAAGTTCATGCAAACATCCAGACCGATTTGCATGGCGGCAAATATTATCTTATAATGATTGACCTTGATTTCTTTAAAAACACAGGGCTTATAGACGTTGATTTGCGCAGTCTTCTTATAGCAGACGGCGCCGCCTTTAACAACCATATCAAAAACAATAAAAGACTAAACCAAATTTTACTGCGCGTTATAGAGGAAGCAAACGAACAAAGGGAATATTATCAATCCATAATCCGCAATCTTATGGCTGAATTCTTTTCTTTGTTGTTGCGTGATGAACTGAACAAAACCATTCCAAGATCACTTACCACAAAAGAAATAAAAAAAGCTTCGCTGATTGCCCCCGCAATTACAAAGATATTTAATGATTACAACAAAAACATTTCAATCGATGAGTTATCCGAGTTGTGTCATTTAAGTAAATATTATTTCTGTCGAATATTTAAGGAAGTAACCGGACAGACCCCTGTCAACTATATCAGCCATCACAGAATACATATTGCCAAAGCAATGCTCAAGGATAAATCTAAAAGTATACAAGAAGTTGCCTCGCTTTGTGGATATAATGATATAAGTTATTTTTATCGTTGTTATAAAAAGGTAACGGGGGAAACACCCCGAAAATAAAAATCTTTGCATTTTTGCAAGGATTTTTTTATTTTTCCACTCAAAAACAGCAATATAGTCCAATGTTTTGACAGCATAGGCTATTGTAAGTCGGACTTTTGAGTGATATAATTTAAACATAACCTGATAGAAATGAGGTAATACAAAATGAAGACAATTAAAAAAATAGATATGCACGCTCACGCAAGACCGTTTGAACATATTGCGCCGATTTATGCGCGCGGCGAATCCTTTGTGTGTGCACGTGAGGTTATAGACTTTTACGACAAACTTAATATAGAAAAGGGTGTGCTGTTACCACTTGTTTCACCCGAATATCATTCTTTCCTTATTACCTCTGCCGATTGCGCGCATACGGCAGAAAAATACCCCGACCGTTTTTTCTGGTTTTGCAATATTGACCCACGCTCGTGTGGAAATCGTTCGGATGCAAATTTTACTCCTCTACTTGAGTATTATAAATCTTTAGGCGCAAAGGGCGTTGGAGAACTGACTCCTCAACTTTATTTTGATGACCCGCTTATGGACAATTTGCTTTACCATTGCGCCGCTTGTGATATGCCTGTTACAATTCATATAGGTCCCCATTTTGGAAAATGTTATGGTATTGTTGACGATTTAGGACTCCCACGTCTTGAAAAAATGCTGCAAAAACATAAAAACTTAAAAATTATCGGTCATTCGCAACCCTTCTGGGCAGAGATAGGCACCGACGTAACCGAGGAAAACCGAAACAGTTATCTGAAAAGCAAGGTAATTGAAGGCAGAATTGCCGAGCTTATGCGCAAATACGATAATCTTTATTGTGAATTTTCGGCAGGCAGTGGCGCAGGTGCGCTTATGCGCGACCCCGAGTATGCCGCAAAGTTTATCGAAGAATTTTCAGACCGTGTTTTATATGGGTGTGATATATGCCAAAGCTTTAATACCTTCCCCTACGACTTTGATAAATTTCTTACCAAAATGCGCACCGACGGTATGATAAGCGAAGAAAATTATTATAAACTTGTTCGCGGCAACGCTATAAAACTCTTAAAGCTTGAAGGAATGGAGTAATAACAATGAAAAAATTAGCTTTACTTGGCGGTGAACCGCTATTTACCAAAGAAAGAGCGCCTAAAGAACTGTTTAAGTGGCCAATACTTACTCAAGAGGATATTGATGCCGCGACTGAAGTTATAGTAAACAACAAATTTTCGGGCACCGATATCACCATACAATTTCAGGATGAATTTGCCGAGTGGCAGGGCCGAAAATACGCCCTTGCTTTTACAAACGGCACAATGTCACTAACTGCGGCTATGTTTGCTATAGGTCTTAGTGAGGGTGACGAAATTATCTGCCCTACAAAAACCTATTGGGCAAGCATTTCTCAAGCGGCATATTTTGGCGCAAAGGTAGTTTTTTGCAATATCAATGATATGCTTAATATGGACCCTACCGATTTAGAGCGTTGTATTACTCCACGCACTAAAGCAATTATGGTAGTTCATTATATGGGATATCCTTGCGATATGGATGCAATTATGAAAATTGCCGAAAAGCATAATCTTTATGTTATAGAGGATGTGTCGCACGCCCACGGCTCGTTATATAAAGGCAAAAAGGTGGGAAATTTCGGTCACATTGCGGCAATGTCTATGATGAGCCAGAAGGTATTTGCCGCAGGCGAGTTGGGTATGCTTGTTACCGATGACCGCAGACTATATGAGCGAGCAATTGCCTTTGGACATTACGAGCGCAATAATGATAAGTTTATTCAAGAAAGTGAAGAGCTTAAAGACTATTTTCATATAGCGCTTGGCGGTGTTAAAGGCCGCGTTAATCAGCTTTGCGCTTCACTTGCGCGAGGACAGCTCAAGCATTATGACGAGCGCACGGCCGAAATCAGACGCGCTATGAACTACTTTTATGATTGCCTTGAGGGGCTGCCCGGCATTAAGCCACATCGTATTGACGAATCCGACGGCTCAAATATGGGCGGATACTACAGTCCTTTGCTTATATATTATCCCGAAGAGTTGGGCGGACTCTCGTCAAGCCGCTTTGCCGAGGCTGTAACGGCAGAGCTTAACGGCGCAGGCGGTTGCCGCGCGGGAGCAAATTATTGTCTGCATACGCATAAATACTTTAAAACCTTTGATCCACAGCATTCAACCACCAAGAAAGCCGACGCCTCGGATGATGATGCACTGGATATATCTTTAAAGAAAGAATGCATCTCGGTTCCATGGTTTAAAAACTTAAATAAAGAATGGATCGACCGTTATGTTGCCGTTTATAAAAAGGTAGTAGAAAATTATCAGGAATTACTCGAAGAAGACCTCAACAAAAACAAAATTGAAGGAATATGGTACGGTGCCGACTATGACAAAAAATAATAAATCCCCCCTCACCTTTGCGCTCCTTGGCTGCGGTATGGCGGCAGGCATTCACGCCGATGCTATTAACAAGCTCGAAGGCGCCACGCTAAAGGGTGTTTTTGACCCCAACGTAACAAGCCGTCAGGTTTTTTCTGAAAAGTATAATATAAGCCCCTACAACAGCTTTGACGAATTGTTAAACGACACTGACATTGACGTTGTTTGCGTATGCACACCAAGCTTCTTACATGCCGAAAACACAATTGCCGCATTAAACCACGGCAAACACGTGGTGGTAGAAAAGCCGATGGCAATGAACGTGCAAGATGCTGACAAAATAATAAAAGCAAGCCGTGATACAGGAAAACTTGTAACGGTTATTTCACAAATCCGTTTTTCTCCCGATGTTGAAAGGATTAAAAAACTACTTTCAGAAAACGCATTTGGTAAAATCTCGCTCTGCAGTTTGTCAATGAATTATTATCGCACTCCCGAATACTATTCGGGCAGTAATTGGCGCGGATCCCTCGCACTTGATGGCGGCGTGCTTATGAATCAGGGTATTCACGGTATAGACCTGATTGAATATATTATGGGGCCTGTTAAGGACGTTAAGGGAAAGACAGGCACACTGGTACATAACATTGAAGCGCCCGACACCGCAGTTGCAATATTAGAATTCCAAAGCGGCGTACTCGGTGTTATCGAAAGCTCAACCTGCGCTTATCCCGGTTTTTCAAGGCGACTTAAAATTCAGGGTGATATGGGTTATGTTGTTTTAAAGGAAAACAACATTGAAAAACTGATGATTAACGGCGAAAAGATAATTGACAAGGTCCAAGCAGAACAGATAGTAAAAACCGCAAAAGATCCTACCAAAATGCCTTGCGGACTTCATTTGTTACAACTGCAGAATTTTGTACGCGCTATAAGAGGCGAAGAGGAACTACTTGTAGACGGCAATGAAGGCAAAAAGGCAGTAAAAATGATAGAAAAGATTTATGACATCACCTAATGCAAAAAGGAAGATAATATGAAGGTTTATCTGATGACCGACTTAGAGGGTGTGGCAGGAATATTGGATATTGCCAACTGGTGTTGTAACGACAGCCAATATTATGACCTGGCAAAAAAATTATTAACAGACGAAGTAAATGCGGCAATTGACGGATTTTTTGCCGCGGGCGCCGACGAAGTAGTGGTTCAAGACGGTCACGGTAGTGGTGCTATAGATATAACACTATTGGATAAACGCGCTACACTTCAAAATAAATGGGATGGTCCTTACCCTTTTGGATTAGACGAAAGCTATGACGTAATGGCATGGGTAGGTCAACATCCAAAGTCAAGAACAGAGTATGGACATTTGTGTCATACGGGGTCCATGGCAGTTCTTGACTCAACGATAAATAATATTTCGGTTGGTGAATACGGAGTTCACGTCTTTTTAGGGCAGATATTTAATGTAATACCAATTTTTGCCAGCGGATGTCGCGCTTTTACAAAAGAAGCCAAAAGCTTAGTTAAGGGTATTGAAACCGTTGCCGTTAAAAAAGGCACTAAATCGGGCGCAGGTGATGAATGTACGGCTGAAGAATACGAAATTCGTAACACTGCGGCAGTTCATCTAAAACACACAAAAGCGTGCAAGCTAATACGAAAGGGAGCAAAAAAAGCGCTTAAAAGATATACTTCTAATCCAAATGCCTTTAAACCGGTAAAAATCCATCCGCCTTATT
Source organism: uncultured Ruminococcus sp. (assembly GCA_964387615.1). Lineage (GTDB taxonomy): Bacteria > Bacillota > Clostridia > Oscillospirales > Acutalibacteraceae > UBA737. The sequence goes on along the minus strand of CAYLXT010000084.1, from coordinate 639 downwards.
CGCGCACTGTCACCTTCAGAGCGACAGCAACCTCACCTCAACTAACGATAAAAAAAGATAACTTTGATGATTTAGTGTTACTTTTAAATTCTTAATATTTACAAAAGACCGAAACTTCGTATTACCGAAGGTCCGGTCTTTTGTTATTCTACATAAAAGCAATCGTCATCCCATTTTTGTGGGTTTGTATCAATGTAATTCCATATTTTTAAATAATCACGTTCATCACGAATAATATGGTCGTGGAAAGAACGTTGCCAAAGTTTATTGTCATATTTGTTATCGGTAAAAGATTTAAACCGACCAACTATATCATACACTTGTAGGGGAGGGTCTCCGTGCCCTCCCATTTGGTTTGTAATAATTAAATGTACGTGATTTGGCATAATAGCGTATTTGTCAACCGAAATACCATTATAATTATTATTGATATATTCAATTGACTGTTTTACAGTTTCACCGATTGCTGTTAATTTTATTGACGGGAGGGCGCAGAGACCCTCCCCTACAATATCACATAATATTTTTTGTTTGTCTTTGGTGCATATCGTTATAAAATACGCACCCTCGCTACTGTAATCATAATCTTTTAACCGTGTCGGTTTGCGTTTAGATAAGTTCATATTATCACCGAAAATA
>CAYLXT010000083.1:0-5803 GCA_964387615.1 uncultured Ruminococcus sp. | reverse complement strand
AGTGATCTTCAAGTATTGCGCAAACCTTGTTAAATTCTTCAAAAGCAGCAGGGAACTTCTCTGCCATTTCAGCAATTGGCATTGGTGTACGAACACCGGCAACAACGTCTTCACCCTGTGCATTGGTGAGGAACTCACCCATAAGACCGGGTTCACCGGTAGCAGGGTCACGAGTAAATGCAACACCTGTACCACAGTTGTCACCCATATTACCAAACGCCATCATCTGTACGTTAACGGCGGTACCCCAAGAATAAGGAATATCGTTGTCACGACGGTAAACGTTTGCACGGGGGTTGTCCCATGAACGGAAAACTGCTTCTACAGCGCCCATAAGCTGTTCTTTAGGATCGGTAGGGAAGTCCTTACCAATCTTTGACTTGTATTCAGCCTTGAACTGCTCTGCAAGTGTCTTAAGGTCGTCAGCTGTAAGATCAACGTCCTGAGTAACGCCTTTTTCTTCTTTCATTTTGTCGATAAGCTCTTCAAAATACTTTTTACCAACTTCCATAACTACGTCAGAATACATCTGAATAAATCTTCTGTAGCAGTCATAAGCCCAACGAGCATTACCGCTCTTTGCAGCCATTGTTTCAACAACGTCTTCGTTAAGACCAAGGTTAAGAATGGTATCCATCATACCGGGCATTGAAGCGCGTGCGCCTGAACGAACAGAAACAAGCAATGGATTTTCTTTATCACCGAATTTCTTACCGGTGATGCCTTCCATTTTGTCGATGTATTCCATAATCTGTGCCTGGATATCATCGTTAATCTTTCTGCCATCTTCGTAGTACTGTGTGCAAGCCTCAGTAGTAACGGTGAAGCCCTGTGGAACAGGAAGACCGATTTTGGTCATTTCTGCAAGGTTAGCGCCTTTACCACCAAGAAGCTCACGCATTGATGCGTCGCCTTCGCTAAAAAGGTAAACAAACTTGTGACTCATTTACGAATCAACCTCCTAAATTTTTATGGATTTTAATCCAATTTTAACTAAATTATACCCATTTCTATGGTATCCAATAGATTATACCAAAAATTTTTTGAAAAATAAAGTGTTTTTTTACAAAAAATGTAATTTTAACTAAATTTTTAACAAAAATGATTAACTCATCGCAAAAAATAGTAATTATGCACTAAAAAAGACCGCCCATTATGAAAATGGACGGTAGAAAAATGTTATTTATCTTTATTAAAAGTAATTATTCGTAGTATTACAGGAGCAAGAATAATATTGATAATTAATTCAAATATAAAGTTGCCACCTGCAAGTCCTAAAAACATATACTCAACTGTTGTGTTAAAACCGCTTGCAAGACCCCACTCGGCAATTGCACTCATAAAAAATAGTTTGCAACCGATTAAAAAGACACCTGTGTTAACAATGGGGCACACAATAGCGGCCGCCATAACGGCTAAATAACGATTGTGTTTTTCAAGCGACTTATATGTGAGTCCTGCTAAAAGTCCACATAGTGTGCCTTTGGTTAAAACTGTGATGATTGTACCAACAACATTAATCGAATAAAAAGCAGCCGCATCGCCGCTTAAAAGAACCACAATACCGAATACAAAGCCGAGCCAAGTGCCGATTTTGTATCCGCACATTGCGGCGCCGATTACTATCGGTACCAATACCAATGATACTGAAAACGGTCCAAGTTTGATAAAGGAGCCCAAGAGCTGCAATATCACAACCAATGCCGTAAGTACAGCGCCAAGCACCAGCCTTTGTGTTTGTTGTTGCCTACTGTTCGTTTTTGTCATAAAATTACCTCCGATACTGCCCGCAAGGGTGCAGTTCATAAATTTTGACATATTATATTAGCTGATATAATCAGTTGTGTCTGTGAATACGCATAAATTCCATATAGTTATGCCACGCATGGCGTGATAAAAAGTGAGTTGTAGGTGTCATGCTGTAACCAACATTACCGTTCAGCAGTTTTTCATTCGGTTCAAGATAACGGTCACATTCTTCAAGGCCCACAAGACCCATCTTTTCCCACGCTTCACTAGCTGCCATACAACAAAGCTGTTCACCCTTTTGATCAGCCCAATAATCAAGTTCTGCCGCGGTTACACACACGTTACGCGGCGCGATACTTGCCAAAAGAAAGTGTTGGTCAAAGTCAGTACCGTAATTTTGCTCGGCATATTTTAAATAATTTTTGCAGAACCAATAGGGAAAAACTGTAGTAATACGACCAACTGTTTCACCGCGGAATTCTTTTTCTACTGCAAAAATACCATTTTCATCCGGAAGACCGGAGTTACCGCGGGATAGTGTATCACCGCTGCAACCTGCATTGTTAGATAGTGAAAAAGTAAATCTTTCATCTAACATACCTGTAACTAACGCAGTTTTACCAAGGCGTGATTGACCAACAATAGCAACATTTTTTTCGTCAACACAATCTAATGTCAGCAAATAATCAAGAACGCGCATATTTGTAAACGCCCAAAGACCAATCTTACCGCAATCTGTATCATTCAGACGACCGTCTGGAAATACAAGTGGAGCAATACCTGTAGTAAAATCACCATCGTCGCTAGTAATGTCGGTATAAACAAAAACGATTAAATTGTATCCGTTTTCAACAATTTCTTCTTCGGGAACAAAGTTACCGGGATATCTGCCTGCAATGTGCAATATTGTTGGATGCTTTTTGCCATCGGTATGCAAAAATTGGTTAATAGGAAAGGTGTGAGAACCGTTTTTATTTGTAAGAGTAAAATCAACGGTTGAATAGATAACTTCACCCTTTGCAAGACGCCTATCACGAACTTTGTAATTTGAAACTGTATATTCAAAATCATTTTTTGGTAGATATCCGTACTCTTCACGTTGCATAATTTCTATCATTTCTTCACGTGATTTAAGTGGGGGAAGATTACGGTTTAAAAGTTCTTGCTTTAACATAAGGATTACCTCGAATTATTTGTTTAAATGTTTACGCATAAATTCCATATAATTATTCCATGCGTGACGAGATAAGAAGTGTTTTGTTGGTGCCATAAAGAAACCAACGTTACCATTTAAGAGTTTTTCGCCGCCTGTAAGGTAATGGTCACATTCCTCAATACCGTCAAGACCGAGTTTTTTCCACGCTTCAGCCGCAGCCATACAGCAAAGCTGCTCGCTCTTTTGGTCAGCCCAGTAGTCAAGCTCGGCAGCGTTTACGCAAACCTTTCGAGGCGCAATGCTGCCAACGATAAAGTGTTGGTCAAAATCGGTACCGTAGCCTTGTTCTGCATAATTTTTGTAGTTTGCGCAGAACCAATATGGGAATACACGTGTAATTACTTCAATATTTTCACCACGGAATTCTCTTTCAACAAGGAAATTGCCATCAGAATCATACTGAATACCTGTGCCACCACGAGCGATAGCGTCACCTGCACAACCTGCATTATTTGAGAAAACGTGTGTAAAACGCTCATCCATCATACCTGTATAAAGAGCTGTTTTACCAAGACGGGAATGACCAAGAATTGCAACATTCTTTTCATCGGTGCCGTCTAAAGTAAGCGCATAGTCGAGAACGCGCATATTTGTAAACGCCCAAAGACCGATCTTACCGCAATCGGTATCATTTTGGCGTCCATCAGGAAATACGAGTGGTGCAATGCCTGTTGTGAAATCATCGTTATCACTTGTTATATCGGTATAGCAATACGTAATAACATCAAATTCTTGTTCGGCGATTTCTTCGATTGGAAAATATTTGTTGGGAACCTGTTTATCAAAATTTATACAGAGAATAACAGGGTGTTTTTTACCGTCTTGATGTAAAAGTCGGTGAACAGGGAATGTATGACTTCCGTGTTCATTTGTAAGAGTAAAATCAACGCTTGAATGAATTACATTGCCTTTTGCAAAACGGATTTCAATGTTTTTTTGGTTAGAAACCGACCACTCAAAATTGTTTTTGGGTAAATAGCCGTAAACTTCACGCTGCATTATTTCTACCATTTCTTCGCGAGATTTAAGTTCGGGTAAATTGCGGTTTTTAAGTTCTTGTTTTAACATAAAAGCACCTCGTATTATCTGTTCTTTTCATATATTTCACGCAAACCGTCAAGAAGCAGATTTGCGTTATAAATTATTTCGTTTTTGCAATGCACAATAATATCTTTTGAAAGTCCACCCGTAGCAACAACGGTAGGAATTTCACCAAGTTCTTCTTGGATTCGGTCAAGTATTCCGTCAAGCATAGCGGCTGTGCCATAAATAAGACCCGACTTCATACAATCAACAGTATTAGAGCCAATAACCGACTTAGGAGCATTAATATCAATAGACGGCAGTTGCGCTGTGTTTTCGGTAAGCGCCTTTAATGTAAGGCGAACGCCTGCCGAGATAACGCCGCCAAGGTAGGCACCGTTTCGGTCAATTACGCTTATAGTAGATGCAGTGCCCATATCAATAACCACGCAGGGTAATGTATATTCGCTTATTGCACCAACCGCGCCTGCTACTAAATCAGCACCAAGCTGAGCAGGATTGTCGATTTTAATATTCAGCCCTGTTTTAACACCTGGACCGAGTTCAAGTGGTACAATATCGCAAAGTAAAGATACGGCATTACATACAGCGCCACCAACCGATGGCACAACCGATGATATAATGCAATCTTCTATGCGCGCGGCATTAAGACCGTGAAGCTCTAAAATATTTTTAATTTCAACGGCATACTGGTCAGATGTGGTACCGTGCACGGTAGCAAGACGTGCGGTAAAGCACAAAACATCATTATCGTACGCGCCAAGGGTGATATTTGTATTGCCGATATCAATGGCTAACAGCATAAATCAAATTCTCCTTTACACATTTTCGCGTATATTATATTATAAAGAAATACAAAAATCAATTAAAAATGCAAAAAAAGTTGACATTTCAAAAAATTATGTTATAATGTTAAGCGCTAATTGAGATTTTGCTCAAATTTAGCTCCTTGCCCCGTGTAAAATGCACGGAGCCATCAGACCAGAAGGAGGTGCAACGAAATGACCAACAAGTATGAGGTAGCTCTTATTCTTTCAGTAGCAAACGGTGATGAAGCTGTTAACGCGCTTAAAGAAAAGTTCAACGACCTTATAGCAAAAAACGGTACGGTCGAAAATGTTGACGAATGGGGTAAGCGCAGACTTGCGTATCCTATCAACGACGAGACCGAAGGTTACTATGTTTTCACAACAATGACCTGTGAACCGACACTCCCTGCAGAGCTTGAGCGTATTGCAGGCATTACCGAAGGCGTTCTTCGCATTATGGTAATAAGAAAGTAATGGAGGAATTTTAAATGTTTAATCTTGTAGTGTTAACCGGACGTCTCACAGCAGACCCCGAGCTTAAAACAACACCAAACGGTATACCCGTTACAACGTTTTCCATTGCTGTAAACCGTAACTATCGTGCAGGTGAAGAACAGCAGACTGACTTTATCAACATTGTTGCTTGGCGTCAGAGAGCTGAATTTATCACCAAATATTTCAAAAAGGGCAGTATGATTGGTATTGAGGGTTCAATTCAGACCCGTAGATATCAGGATAAAAACGGCAACAACCGTACAGCATTTGAGGTTGTTGTAAATAACGCACAGTTTGTAGAGTCAAAGCGTGACGGTGCTGTAGCTCCTGCAGGTAACGAACCTGCATCTTTCAGCAACGCTGATACAAGCGACTTTGCAGAAATTGGCGGTATGGACGACGATTTGCCCTTCTAATTTTTAAGTATAAGGAGGAACTTTTCCATGGAAAAGACAGATAGACCGCTTCACAGAAAGCCACGCAAAAAGGT
>CAYLXT010000082.1:0-5875 GCA_964387615.1 uncultured Ruminococcus sp. | reverse complement strand
CGTAGGCAGAGACCGCAAGCAGGTTAGCATCTACGCTGTGGAGCAGTAATTATTTAAAAATTTAAACCGAGCGGCGAGCTTTTATAGGTGCGGTCGCTCGGTTTTTTTAATCTCTTAAAATTTATTAAAAGGTGATATTATGAAAACTTGTCATGTATGCGGTTTTGCTTGCGAGAACGATGCTGAAATTTGCGCACTTTGCGGTGCGGAACTAAAAACCTTTGAAATGTATGAAAAAGAACTTAAAGAGGCAGAGGAAATAGAGGCTCAAAAGGCTGCCGAGGAGGCGCTTATTGTTAAAAAGCCCGTGCTTGCGGCAAGCGTTGATAACGTGGTTGCGGCAGAAATTTATAAAGACGTTCTTCGTGACAGCGGAATAATTTTTACTTGTGACGAAAGTGACGATGCCATGCAGATAGTGTTTGGCGGTGGCTTCAGCGCACAAGAAATATATGTAAACGAAGAAGACCTTGAGATTGCACAACAGCTTTATGAAAACGTTGTAAATGCGCAGATGGATTATGGCGACGAATTTGATGAATTTGAAGAGTTTGAGGAAGAATAAATAACATAAAGTTTTCTTTGTGTAGGAGATAAAAATGTTTGTAGATATAGCAAATATTCATTTAAAAGCGGGCAACGGCGGTAACGGAGCAGTGGCTTTTCACCGTGAAAAATACGTAGCCGCAGGCGGTCCTGATGGAGGCGACGGGGGCAAAGGCGGCGATATAGTTTTTCAGGTCGACGATAACCTCTCTACGTTGGCAGATTTTCGTTACAAGCGTAAATATTGTGCTGAAAACGGCGAGGATGGCAGAACCAAACGTTGCACAGGAAAAACTGCACCTGCACTTGTAATAAAGGTGCCGCGCGGTACGGTTGTTAAAGAAACTGAAACCGGCAGAATAATCGCTGACCTTTCAGACAATGAGCCCGTTGTAGTTGCAAAAGGTGGCAACGGCGGTTGGGGTAATACGCACTTTGCGACATCTACCCGTCAGATACCAAAGTTTGCCAAAAATGGTAATCCCGGCGAAGAGCTTGATGTAACACTTGAGCTTAAGCTTCTTGCCGACGTGGGACTTATCGGCTTTCCAAATGTGGGCAAATCGACCTTTTTGTCGGTTGTAAGTGAAGCAAAGCCGAATATTGCAAACTATCACTTTACAACACTCACCCCCGTTTTGGGTGTGATCAGAATGGGCGAGGGAAGCTCGTTTGTAATGGCGGATATCCCGGGACTTATCGAGGGCGCGAGTGAGGGTATAGGACTTGGTCACGAGTTTTTGCGCCATGTAGAGCGTTGTCGATTGCTTGTTCATGTGATTGATGCCTCGGGCAGCGAAGGACGTGATCCGATAGATGACTTTGAAAAAATCAACGCAGAGCTTTCTGCCTTTAGTGAAGAACTTACCACTCGTCCACAGGTAGTTGTGGGCAACAAGTGCGACCTTTGCGAAGAGGAGGATGTTGAAAAGCTATCACAATACTTTGAAAGCAAGGGTTATAAATTCTTTCCTGTTATGGCGGCTATTGCCGAGGGCACACAGGATGTTATAAACTATGTGGCGGCTGAGCTTGCGAAGCTGCCTGCTATAAAGGTTTACGAGGCAGAGCCCAAGCCGCAGCTTGATTTAACTGTGGATAAAAAACGCACATTTAATATCCGTGTTTGTGACGGTGTATACTTTGTTGAGGATGCGCCATGGATTATGGATGTTATGAATAGTGTCGATCCCGACGACTACGAATCGTTGCAATATTTTGAGCGTGTAATGCGACAGACAGGCATTATTGATGCACTTCGTAAAGCAGGAGTCCAAGAGGGAGATACAGTCAGCGTTTATGACGTTGAATTTGATTTCGTAGATTAAATTATGCCTCCCTTGCCTAAAGGGAGGGGGACCACCGCAGGTGGTGGAGGGATATTTAATGGATAATGTTAATTTATTAAGTCCATCGGTGTTGGCGTTTGTCGGCGATGCTGTATATGGCCTTATGGTGCGCACCCGCCTTGCCGAGATAAATCGTTCGTCGGGTGATCTGCATAGCCTTTCGGTCAAATACGTAAGCGCTGTAGCGCAGGCCGAGGCTTTCCGCAAAATAGAAATCGCTCTTACCGAAAAGGAACTTATGATTTTCAGGCGCGGCAGAAATTTTCACACAGGCAATACCCCCAAAAGCGCCACAAACGGTGAATATCATACCGCGACGGGACTTGAGTGCCTTTTTGGCTTTTTGCATTTGTCGGGACAAAACGACAGAGCAAAAGAATTGTTTGATATGATATGGTAAAAAGAATATAAATTAAAACCTTCGTACAAAATAATTGTGCGGAGGTTTTGTTTTATGAGAAGAAACGCAACAAAGATTATAATGGATTTATTATATTTTGTTTTAGGCACTGCGATATATGCTGTTGCGGTTAATGTGTTCATATCGCCAAACGGCATATCACCCGGCGGTTTCACCGGTATTGCTGCGGTCATAAATTATCTGACAACTATACCAACCGGTATTTTGCTGTTTGTCTTAAATATACCCGTATTAATTTTAGGATACATCAAAATGGGCGGTATATTTATACTGAAAACTTCATTTGTTACGGTGCTGGCGTCACTTGGCCTTGATATAACAGCTCGCTTTTTGCCGCCTCTTAAAACCGACGGAATACTTGCCTCGCTTTTTGGCGGCATACTTATGGGACTGGGACTGAGTCTCGTTTTATTGCGGGGCGCTACTACGGGCGGTATGGATATTATAGCTAAGCTTATAAACAAAAAGCGACGTCATTTAAGCGTGGGCAAAATAATTTTAATGGCGGACGGTCTTGTGATAATACTTACAGCTTTTGTTTATAAAAATGCGGAAAGCGCGCTTTATTCTGTGGTGGCGATATATGCCGCGACTCGTATGATGGATGTTTTGCTCTACGGCGCGGACAAAGGTAAAATAATTTACATTGTTACAAGTATGCCGGACCTTATATGCCGCGAAATAAATCACACTGTAGGGCGCGGGGTGACAAAATTATCGGCAGTGGGCGGCTACACAGGTGAAAACCGTACAATGCTTATGTGTACAGTGCGTGTGCACGAGACCGCATCGGTACACGATGTTATACGAGAATATGATGAAAAGGCGTTTGTTGTAGTGTGTGATGCAGGCGAAATTATTGGTGAAGGGTTCGGGGGTGAGATTTAGTGTTTTGCACAATATACAAAAATGTAAGGTCATCGTGAAAAAAAACGGGCGAACCGCTTGCGTTTAAAATATGTTTGTGATACTATGAAAACGTAATGGATATTCAGTGCGATTACTATTGTAAAGGAAGGTTTTTATGATTCGTCAGCAAGCGTTTATAAATAAAAACAAAATGCTAAAAGGCAATTTGCATTGCCATACCACCCGTTCAGATGGTGCGGTTTCTCCCGATGAAGCCGTGCGCATTTTCAAAGAAAACGGTTACGATTTTTTGGCAATCACCGATCACAAACTTTATAACTTTTCAAATTTTGCACCCGAAACAGAAATCACAATAATTCCCGGTATGGAATTTGATGCGGGCAGACTTATAGGGGAGGAAACAAATGGCTTTCGCACCTTTCATACTGTTTGCATAGGACTACCCAAGGAGGAAGGGAATAGTTTTTTGCAGGACCAACAATTTGAGTCGGCTTTTGTTAAAGATCAGTTTGAGTATCAGTCCTACCTTGATGAAATACATCAAAACAAAAATCTGACGGTGTACTGCCATCCGGAGTGGAGCTCCACCTCTGCGCGTTATTTTGATCGTCAAAAGGGTAACTTTGCCATGGAGATTTGGAACAGCGCATGTGCTATTGATCACGATATGGATTATGACGCGCTTTATTGGGATGAGCTTCTCGGTCAGGGTGTGCACATTTTTGGCGTGGCAAGCGACGACTGTCATAAACCTGCGCACTTTTGCAAGGGCTGGGTTATGGTTAATGCCGAGAATAATGTTAACGATATTTTTCGCGCACTTAATGCGGGAGAGTTCTATTCTTCTTGCGGACCCGTGATAAAGGATTTTTATGTAGATGAGGATAACGGAAAGGCGGTTATAGAATGTTCGCCCGTCAAAAAGATACGTATGCACAGCGATAAGCATCCTACGGCTATCGTTAGGGATGAGAGCGGCAATCTTACTCGCGCGGAATTTTCTTTGCGCAATTGGGCTGGGGATTATAGTTACGTGCGAATGACCGTTATTGATTGCGAAGGTAAATACGCGTGGACTAATCCCATATTTTTAAAATAATCACTCGATATGAACAGTTAATCTCTGCACCTCCCTCTATGTTTGGGGGAGGCGTTTTTGTGAGCTTGTAGATAAAAATTGTTAGAAGCACTATATCTTGTGATTTGCTTTTGTGCAATCCCCCACATAAAATATTTGCTCAAAACGCTTTGTCATATTACACAAAAATTACCGTAAAATTTCGTGAAAAATATAAGAAAAATCGAGCAAAAAAAACTTGATTTTTTGCAACAGTTGTGTTATTATCTTAAGGCACGCTGCGAGAATGCGGCGTAAAACATGCGTTGATGCGGGAGGTGGCCCATCTTGAATGGGGAAATTTCCGCGGAGTATGTCCGATTTTAAACCGGGCGAAAGAACTTGGAGACACCAACGGTTACTTGCGAAACTGAGGGTGTCGCGGCGATGCGAGTCGCTGCTCCGGATTTGCGTTAACCCCAGCAAATGCCGGTTTTATGTTGTGTTGTGATGAAACGCACGGCACGGTGTAAGTTTTGCCCGCCAACTAAACAAGGAGGCGAATTTTCACATGGCAGTGAAAGAAAAAATCCGAATTCGTATTAAAGGTTACGACCACGCACTTGTAGACCAGTCCGCTGAAAAGATAGTGGAAACCGCTAAACGTACAGGCGCACGCGTTTCGGGACCTGTTCCGCTCCCGACCGAGAAGGAGATCGTAACCATCTTCCGCGCTGTTCATAAGTATAAGGACAGCCGTGAGCAGTTCGAAATGAGGACACACAAAAGGCTCATTGATGTAATCAGACCTTCAAACAAAACTGTTGAAGCGCTGACTTCTCTTGAGCTCCCCGCCGGTGTAGAAATCGAAATTAAGCTCTAATATACATTATATATGTATTAGAAATTAATTTTCATTTTAATTGCACCCACGGTCATGTCAGCGAAAGTTGACCAATAACCAAAATGGAGGAAAACTTATGAAAAAGGCAATCATTGGCAAAAAGCTTGGTATGACTCAGCTTTTTGACAACAATGGTAATGTTGTTCCGGTTACTGTTATTGAAGCAGGTCCCTGTGTAGTAGCACAGAAGAAAACAATCGAGAACGACGGTTATGAAGCAGTACAGATTGGCTACGGCGATCTTAAGGCTTCTAAAGTAAACAAGCCTATGAAGGGCCACTTCGCAAAAGGCGATGTTGCTCCTAAGAAGGTGCTTCGTGAATTCAGATTTGAAGACACAAGTGCTTTGGGTGTAGGCGATATCATTAAAGCAGACGTTTTCGCAGAAGGCGATGCTGTTGATGTAAGAGGTACATCTAAAGGTAAGGGCTATGCCGGTGTAATCAAGCGTTGGAATTTTGCTCGCCTTAAGGAAAGCCACGGTACAGGCCCTGTTCACCGTCACGGAGGTTCTTTGGGTGTTATTGACCCTGCCCGCGTATTCAAGGGCAAAAAGATGGCAGGTCACCTCGGCCATGAAAGAGTTACAGTTCAGAACCTTAGCGTAGTTAAGGTTGACGCAGAAAAGAACATCATCGCTGTTAAGGGCGCCGTTCCGGGTCCCAAGGGCGGCATCGTAGTTCTTTTTGATAGCGTGAAAGCTTAAGGAAGGAGTGTTCAGTTATGCC
>CAYLXT010000081.1:0-6000 GCA_964387615.1 uncultured Ruminococcus sp. | reverse complement strand
GTTCGAACACATAGGTTAAAAATTTAAATGACTTCGAATTCGTACACCCTTTCCAGAAAACGACAGATTCCTGTCGGAATCTGTCGTTTTCAACTAAATCCACCCTTACGGGTGGGTGAAATATTGCTTCGCAATGTGAAATTCTCGCTTCGCCCGAGTGAAATCGCTGCGGCGGTGGGTGCAAGAAGCACCGACGTGTTTAAGATTTTCTTTTCGGAATCGTTTGTAATAGGTGTTATATGCGTGGTGCTTTCTACTGTTGCAAGTGTACTGTTCTGTGGTCTTTTGAACGCAGAGCTGGTAAGCGGGCTTGGCACCTGGTTTAATTAATAGTTTTATGTTATAATTAACCAAAGGCGGTAATTTTATGGAGCATTTTATTAAGATTGTAGTGGAATTGATTTTTGGTTGATTTAGACATACGAATTTTGTTTTTAGTTTTCATTTCGCTTGGTGATTTTGTAACCACAGAAGCATAAGCCGCCAATATGTTAAAAAACTCATAGCAGTATATTATTCTAAATATAATTACCGTCAGGTTTGTTGAGAAGGGGATAATTTATATGCATATTAAATTTGGTGCGTATCTTATTTTACAATTAAAATATGACGATAAAAAAGTGTGCTACGAGGCTTTGAACTCGAGCTTTAAACCGTTTTGTGTGCAAACAATGGATATAAACGAAAACGTAAAGAATATGTTTGATGGAAAAGGTGAGCACAGTATAGGAAATGCTTATTGTGTGCCTAAAGAGTATCTTGCTTCTGATCTGCAAAGCGATAGCACATATTCACACTGCCGTGTAGCTGATAGTGAAGGTGCTTATCAATTTGATTTTTTGGATTCTTACATATATATTTTTAACACCCGTATTGCCTTTTTGTGCCTTGGTTTATCCTTTGACGATATGAAGGCATTAAGCACAATCTGCAACCCCGGTTTTGCTGAAAACGATGCTAAGTTTGAGTGGATAGATACCTCTGATACAGCGCATGGATTTTCGATAAACTGTTGGCTTGAAGATATCTGTCGGGGCTGGGAGCTTAAAAAGTTTTACACAACCTCTTCGTCTATGCTGTTGGAATCATACGCATATATACTGGCTCAGACCGATACCGCCTTTGCCGATCTGGAGCAGCTGCGTCACACAACATATAATCTGCATCGTATGCAAAGCCCCGAAATACCAATAGAGGATGATTCCGAGGCAGATATACGATACGTATATGCGGTTAAAAATTCAAGTCTTAACGGCTATCGTTGGGGATGCTGTGTAACTTCACAAACAATCGCCTACGCTGTAGCTGATGTAAGAGGAGAGTTTGATATAAAGCAAGAAATGCTTACTCAGGCCGAGGACGGCTTGCCTCTCGTTATGCTGGCTTTGTATGAAAAATACACCTGTCTGCGCTTTACCGAGCTTATTGCTGCTTCAAAGGGAAGAAATTTAAAATACGTGCTTGAGCTAAAAAAACTGATGCTTAAATTCCAAGCGTTTGGAACGGTTACCCCTGCCAACTTATCACGCTGGAACAACGTCAAGCAAATTTACGCATATTTGTTAGAGGTTAGCGAAACCTACTCCGCCGTGCAAGACATAAGCCACAAAATAAACATTCTGGTAGAACAGCAGCAAGAGATTGAGAATCAGCGGAATTCAAGAATTGTAAACCTTGTTACCGTTTTTGGTGTTGTTGGTATTATGTCTTCGGTGCAGTCGATTGTGCAGATTCTTTCCGACGGAAACAACCTTATGTGGAGTGTTACGTTTTTAACCATGGCACTAATGGCATTGTGCTTTGGCTTGGCTATGAGAAAATAAATTAATTATAAAACACAGTATTAAAATTTGACATACACATAATAAAATGATATAATTTTTACAAACTATTGAAAGGGTAGGTCTTATAGACTTACCTTTTTAAAATTTAAAGGAGAAATAATATGTCCGCACTTGAAAATCTTAATCCTCATAGGGTATTTTACTATTTTGAAAAACTTTCATCTGTTCCGCGCGGCTCGGGTAATATGAAGGGAATCGCGCAGTTTTGTGAGGATTTTGCCATAGAACGCGGTCTTAAATACATTCGTGATAACGTCGATAATGTTGTTATATACAAAAATGGTACAGCCGGTTATGAAAACAGTGAGCCGATAATACTACAGGGGCATCTTGATATGGTGTGCCAGAAAACACCCGACTGTGATATCGATTTTGAAAAAGATGGTCTTGATTTGTATGTGGACGGCGATTTCGTTAAAGCTCGCGGTACTACGCTTGGCGCCGACAACGGTATTGCGGTGGCGATGGTGATAGCCCTTCTTGAAAGCGATGACATTGCACACCCACCGATAGAAGCGGTATTTACTACTGATGAAGAGGTTGGTATGATTGGCGCGAGGGCGCTTGATATGAGCGTTTTACGCGGTACGCGAATGATAAATCTCGACTCTGACGCAGAGGGCATTGTTACCGTTTCTTGCGCGGGCGGCAGCGATTTTGTAGCGCGTCTGCCACTTAAAACGCGCAGGATTTACGGCATACCCATTACGCTCGAGATCAAAGGTCTTAAAGGCGGTCACTCGGGCGTAGAGATTGACAAAAACCGCGTTAATGCAAATATAATAGCCGCAAGAATACTCACCTGTATAAAGCCTACGGCAAACTTTGGCATTATAAGCATAAACGGCGGTGATAAAGCCAACGCCATACCAAACAGTTGTAAAATAGAGCTTTGCGCAGAGGATACAGCTTTGTTTTGCGATGCTGTGAAGAAATATACCGATATTATTAAAGCTGAAATTCGGGACCGCGAGCCCAACTTTGATGTGCAGTTAACCGCTAAAAGTGCTACAGAGTGTGACGTTTTTGAGCCTGATACAGAAAGCAAGATGACCAATGCTTTGCTCTGCGCGCCAAACGGTGTAATGGAAATGAGCGCGGGAATAAAGGATCTTGTTCAGACTTCGCTGAATCTCGGCATATTGGCAACCCAAGATGACTGCATACTTTTTCATTTTGCGCTTCGCAGCAATAAGCAATCGTCACTTGTGTTTTTAGAGTCGCGCCTTGCCGCTCTTTTTAGCATATTGAACGCACCAACCGAAAGCTTCGGTCACTATCCGCCTTGGGAATACCGCGAAAATTCACCATTGCGCGATGTGTATTGCTCGGTGTACCGCGATACTTTTGGTAAGGAATGTAAAATAGAGGCAATACATGCGGGACTTGAATGCGGCGTTTTTGATTCTGCTATAGATGATTTTGATTGCATTGCCATTGGTCCCGCGCTATATGATATACACACCACGCGCGAGAGATTAAGTATTTCTTCAACCGAAAAATATCATAACCTTATTATAAAAATATTGGAAAAACTAAAATAAAATGTAAATTTGTAAAATATGTTGCCTTTTGCGCTTTAATGTGATAAAATACATTGAGTTTTACGTTAAAAGGAGATTTTATGGATAATAAAAATAATTTCAAACCCTACGTTCCCGCTGAAAAGGTGACCGCCGAGCTTACGGTTACTTCGGTTATTATGGGCATAATTTTGGCGGTAGTATTCGGCGCGGCAAACGCATATCTTGGACTTCGCGTTGGCATGACCGTGTCGGCATCTATTCCTGCGGCGGTTATCGCTATGGGCGTTATACGCATACTTATGCGTCGCAACTCAATACTGGAGAGCAATATGGTGCAGACCATAGGCTCTGCAGGCGAGTCGCTTGCGGCGGGCGCTATTTTTACGCTTCCCGCACTTTTCTTGTGGGCGGCTGAGGGCAAAATGGAAGATCCCAGCCTTATTGAGATTACACTCATCGCACTTATAGGCGGCTTGCTTGGTGTGTTCTTTATGATTCCGCTTCGCAATGCGCTTATCGTTAAAGAGCATGGCACTCTGCCTTATCCCGAGGGTACGGCTTGCGCTGAGGTAATGCTTGCGGGTGAAAAGGGTGGCGGTAGCGCGTCAACCGTTTTTGCAGGGCTTGGCTTTGCGGCGCTTTTTAAATTTATAATTGACGGCTTAAAGGCGGTATCGGGCGAAATTTCGGTACGCTTCAAAGGCTTTGCAGGCGAAATAGGCACACAGATTTACCCCGCGGTTATGAGCGTGGGTTATATCTGCGGCGCGAGAATCTCGTCATATATGTTTGCGGGCGGCGTGCTTAGTTGGATGGTTATTATTCCAATAATAGTTCTTTTCGGCGCGGATATTACGCTTTATCCGGGTACTGCATCCATAAGCGAGATTTACGCCAGCGGCGGTGCCGGCGCTATTTGGAGCACATATATCCGTTATATCGGCGCGGGTGCGCTTGCGGCAGGCGGTATTATAAGTCTTATTAAATCAATGCCATTGATTATTAAAACCTTTGGCGGTGCTATGAAGAGCATGAAGGGCGCAGGAAACACTTCGGGCGAGCGTACAGCACGCGATATAAACCTTAAAATAGTTATTGTTGCTGTGCTTGTGCTTACAGTTCTTATCTGGCTTATTCCCGCAATTCCCGTGTCACTTTTGGGTGCGTTTATAATTGTTGTTTTCGGTTTCTTCTTTGCAACCGTTTCTTCCCGTATGGTAGGCCTTGTCGGCAGCAGTAATAACCCCGTTTCAGGTATGGCTATTGCGACATTGCTTATCGCGACAGTTATTTTAAAGGTTACAGGTGCTGACGGTATCGCAGGAATGAGCAGCGCTATTGCGATAGGCTCTATAATCTGCATTGTATCGGCCATTGCGGGAGATACATCGCAAGATCTTAAAACCGGTTATATTTTAGGCGCCACACCAAAAAAACAGCAGATAGGTGAGATTATCGGCGTTGTAGCAGCGGCTTTGGCTATTGGCGGTACACTTTATCTGCTTGATAGAGCGTGGGGCTTTGGCTCTGATGAATTGGGTGCTCCTCAGGCTACGCTTATGAAGCTTATTGTTGAGGGTGTTATGGGCGGCGACCTGCCCTGGACGCTTGTGTTTATAGGCGCGTTTATTGCCGTAGTTATAGAGATTATCGGTATACCGGTATTACCGTTTGCAATAGGTATTTATTTGCCTGTTCAGCTAAACGCTTGCATTATGGTGGGCGGTCTTATCCGATTGGCACTTGATAAATTAAAGCGCGATGATAAAGAGGCTGTTGTAAACGACGGTATACTTTTCTGCTCGGGTATGATAGCGGGCGAGGGCTTGGTCGGCATATTGCTGGCATTGCTTGCCGTTGTGGGCGTAGATCAGGTGTTTGACCTGTCGTCAAAGCTTGGCATACCTGCCGTGGTTTCTGATATTGGCGGTATAGTTCTTTTTGCCGTAATTATTCTTACCGTTTTAAAATTTACCGTGTGGAAAAAGCGAGATAAAGCGTAATGAAAAAGCAACCACAAGAAAATTATCTTGAAAAAATCCCTCGCAAAAAAGACGGTCTTAACTGGTCGCAGGACGAAAAGGGCATTGTTACCTTAGAGGTGGAAAACCGTGGGCTTGCCAATCGTATTGCACAAAAGCTTTTAAAAAAGCCGCGTGTTAGTTTTATTCATCTTGAAGATTTCGGCAGCTTTGTCTGGCTGGCTATTGATGGCAAACGCGACATAATCGCGATTGGCCGATCGGTGCGCGAGAAATTTGGCGAAAAGGCAGAACCGCTGTACGAGCGACTTTCACAGTATTTTAAAACTCTTGAAAGCTACGGGTTTATAGTTTTCAAAAATTAGCACAATATAAAAACGGGCGACCATTGGTTGCCCGTTAATTTGTTTTTAGCTTTTAAAAAATCTATATTTTACAACTGCAAGACATTCGCGCAAGACGCCCGATACTAAATAAGAAAGCGTTGTGTTTGAATGTATGTGCGCAATGCTATTATAATCCGCTCGCTTGGCGCAAAGATTTGCGCGGAGTATGTGGTATTCATTTGTTATAAAAGCGACGGTATAATCTTCGCCAAATTGCTCGTCTAAAATCTTTTTTGAAAAAACGAAATTTTCATATGTGCTG
>CAYLXT010000080.1:0-6043 GCA_964387615.1 uncultured Ruminococcus sp. | reverse complement strand
AAATGCCTTACTATAAGACCATTTTGCATTATTCCGTCAGTTATGCTACAAGTGTTTTGTTGCCTATATGCCTCAAGCAAAGCATTTTTACAAATTTCAGGATAGTCTATCGCTTTTGAATACATATCAGCTTTATTATTGTCAAAATACTTAAAATCCATTAAGTAAATATCAATATAACCTTTAAGCCTTTTTAGTGTATCGATACATTCATAACCGCTTGAATTATAAACAATAGGAATATTTGGTTTATAAATATCAATCGCTTGTATAATAGAATCAACAAAATGTGTTGGAGTTACAAGATTAATATTATGAGCGCCTTGTTCTTCAAGTCTTTTAAAAATATCGGCAAGATTATGAACAGATATAGTTTTACCCTTGTTTTTAGCGCTTATATCAGCGTTTTGACAAAAAACACAATGTAACGAACATCCACTGAAGAAAATGGTGCCTGAACCGTTTTTACCGCTTATACAAGGCTCCTCCCAAAAATGTAATGCCGCACGGGCAACCGTAGGTAATGAGGTCATACCACACACGCCGCCGATATTATTGCTTTCGGTACGAAGCGCATTACACTGTCGTGGGCATAGGTTGCACAGCATCTTCACTACCCTCCACAGTTTTGACCTTTGGTTCTAAAATACGACGTTTTACAATCAGATTATCAAAAGTCTTTTTATAACTTACACGACATACAAATTTTTTACCGCACTCCTCACATATAAAGTTGGCATTAAACCAATTATTATGATGACGCCATTTTGTTAGTCGTTTCATTTTGTTTTTACATTTATCGCAATAAAACTCAAGCGTTTTTTTATCTATTGACTTATCATTTATTTTGCTTAAATAATATGGCTTAAAATAAAGCTGTTTATAAAAATCAGGATCACTTGTATCTTTTATCAGTTGCTCAAATGCAGGCTCATTATAATGTTTTTTAAGAAGCGCCGCGCAAAGCAGGCTGTCATCCTTTGCGGTATGTAGATCGTAGCCATCCGTAGTGATTCCTAAAAATTCTGCGGCATGAGAAAGAGAAATCTGTGACTTAATTTCGTGACCGAGTAATCGCAGTTCACCCTGAATAAACTTTTGCAGATCAACATATTTGTCGATCTTAAATTTTTGATTGCTTAGCAAATACTTTTCATTTTCGGCAATGGTATAAAGGTCAGAATTACTCCATGTTATTGTAACGGTATCGTCGCCTAACCATTCGTTGTATTGTGTTACTGCATCATTTAAAGAAATCCCCTCAAGCATCATTTCTTTGGTAATACCGGTAAGTTCCGTAAAGCGCCCCGATACCCTTTTTGAAATTGATGATTTTATTGTAACATCAAAAATGTCAACAATATTAAATTTTTCGTCTAACTTGACAGCACCAATCTGTAAAATCTGGTTAACAAATCTTTTTTGCAATTTATGATAGGCGCTGTCCCATTCCATATCAAGTATTACGTAATGCATCAGCGGTTTTTCGCCTCATGTTTCATACGTAATTCTTTATTAAGTATTCTTTTACGGATGCGGATATTGTTTGGCGTAATCTCAACAAGCTCATCATCTTTTATAAAATCAAGTGACTGTTCAAGACTCATAATAGATGGTGGTGTGAGTTTGAGCGCATCATCAGAGCCTGAAGCACGTGTATTGGTAAGATGCTTTGCTTTGCATACATTACATACAATATCCTCACTTTTAGGACTTTCACCTATTATCATACCTTCATAAACCGGTACACCTGCGCCTATAAACAAACGACCGCGACTTTGAGTATTAAAAAGTCCGTATGCCGTACTTTCTCCAGTTTCGTGAACAATAATAGAACCTGTAGTTCTCTGGTCAATATCGCCTTTATAATAATCATACCCGTTAAAAATATGGTTCATAATGCCGTTACCGTTGGTATCGGTCATAAATTGTGAACGATAACCTAAAAGTCCACGAGCAGGAATTAAAAATTCAAGGTGTGACATACCTCCTTCTCGCGTACCCATATTTTGAAGTTCAGCGTGCCTCGTGCCAAGACGTTCCATAACGGCGCCAACATACTGCTCAGGAACCTCAATCATAAGCAACTCTATAGGCTCTAACAATTTACCGTCATCATCGTGCTTATAAATTACATTTGGCGGAGATACCTGAAATTCATATCCCTGACGGCGCATAGTTTCAATAAGTATTGAAAGGTGCAACTCACCTCTGCCCGACACTTTAAATGTATCGGCGCTGTCGGTTTCTTCAACACGTAAGCTTACGTTCGTAAGCACCTCTTTAAAAAGACGTTCGCGAAGATTACGTGATGTTACATATTTACCGTCTTTACCCGCAAAGGGCGAATTATTTACCATAAAGTTCATAGCAAGAGTGGGTTCGTCAATCTTTACAAACGGTAGTGGTTCAATATGCTCTGTATCACAAGCACTCTCGCCAATTTCAAGTTCGCTGATACCTGCAACCTGAATAATATCACCAACTGTTGCAGTTTCAACCTCGGTACGTTTAAGACCTTGATACATAAAGAGTTTCGCAATTTTTACACGAGAGTTTGTGCCATCTTTATGACAAAGAGCAACGGTTTGTCCAACCTTTACAGTACCGCGAAGCACACGACCAACACCAATACGGCCGATATAATCATCGTATTCAATATTTGTAAACAATATCTGTAACGGAGCTTCCGAGTCACCTACAGGCGGTTCAATTTCTTTAACAATTTCTTCAAAAAGCGGTTTCATATCAGTGCCTGCAATATCGGGCGCATAGGTAGCATAACCGTCACGACCCGATGCAAACACTACAGGAAATTCAATTTGTTCTTCATCGGCACCGAGTTCAATAAATAAATCCAAAACCTCGTCCACAACCTCAATTGGTCGTGCCATTGGTCTGTCAATTTTATTTATAACAACAACAGCTTTTTTGCCAAGCGCCAACGCTTTTTTTAGCACAAAGCGTGTCTGCGGCATACAGCCTTCAAATGCGTCAACAAGCAATAATACACCGTCTACCATCTGCAAAATGCGTTCAACCTCGCCACCAAAATCGGCGTGTCCGGGTGTATCAATAATGTTTATTTTCACACCATTGTACATTACGCTGGTGTTTTTGGATAGTATGGTTATGCCGCGCTCACGCTCAAGGTCGTTAGAGTCCATTACGCGCTCGTCAACCGATTCATTATCACGAAAAGTACCGCTCTGACGAAGCAGCTGGTCAACAAGTGTTGTCTTACCATGGTCAACGTGAGCAATGATTGCGACGTTTCTTATATTTTCTCTTTTTTCAATTGCCATTAGAAAGTCCCCTAAAACTTAAGTTGTTATTAATTATTTTGTGTGTTCTTCTATCCAATTCTTGTACCAGTAAGCAGAATCTTTTGGAATACGCTCCTGGGTTTCATAATCAACATATACAATACCAAAGCGATCGGTATATCCCTTTGCCCATTCAAAGTTGTCCATAAAAGACCACTGAAAATATCCGCAAACGTCTACACCGTCGTCGGTTGCTTTTTCAAGTTGGTTAAGATGACGATGCAAAAAGTCTATACGATTGGGGTCATGCACCTTGCCGTCAAGCGATACAACGTCGTGCGCAGACATACCGTTTTCAGTAATATAAAAAGGCAGTTTATATCTTTCATAATAAAATCTTGGTCCCCAACGTAAAGCCTTGGGTGTAATGGGCCACTGAATAGCGGTTTTGCCGTGACCAACTTTTCGTGAAACATTTTGAGGATTGCCGTTTTCATCAGCGCGTATTTCCTGACCGTTATAAATGTTATTGCCGTAAAAATCAATCGGCTGATTAATAAGCTTCATATCTTCTTGCGTTATTTCAGGCAAAAATTCCTTATACATACGAAGTCCGTCTTCGGGATATTTACCAAGAATAACCGGATCACTCCACCAAGAAACGTTCCACATAAGACCACGACTAAGCGGCGGACATTCAAACATTTTTTTGCGAGCAGCCACGATATCAGCTTCACTTTCACTTGCAGGATAACAGGTGGTACCCGTTGGTGCATAACCAACTTTAACAGGCTGTTTTGCATTTTCACGTAATGCTATTACCGCCGCACCGTGAGCTTTAAGCACATTATGACACATCTGAAAAATATCTTTATACAAAACCTTGTAACCGGGCGCGTGTGGGCTTGTCATATAGCCGGCACCAATAAAACATTGTGGCTCGTTAAAGGTAATAAAGTGCTTTACCCTATCCGAATAAAGTTCTGATACCTTTGCGGCATAGTATGCAAACCAATCAACACTTTCATCATTAAGCCAGCCGCCTTTTTTATGTAAAGCATAGGGATAATCCCAGTGAAAGAGTGTAATATATGGCTCAATACCGTTTGCCAGCAATTCATCAATCAAATTTGAATAAAACTCTACGCCCTTTGGGTTAAGTTCACCAATGCCGTTTGGAATAAGACGTGACCAACTGATTGAAAAACGGTATGCCTTTATACCTAATTCTTTCATCAATTTAACGTCTTCCTTATATCTATGATAGTGGTCGCATGCAACATCGCCTGTATGACCCTGTTCAACGTGTGAATACTCATGACAAAAAACATCCCACACGTTTTCACCCTTGCCGTCTTCGTTCCAGGCGCCTTCAATCTGGTAAGCGGCTGTTGCCGCACCCCATACAAAATCCTTTTTAAAAGCCACAAAATACACCTCCGCAATTATTCGATTAATTATATCACAGCGTTATTTTAATTTCAATAATAGTTGACAACTAATTTTATTTTTATTACAATATTTAAGAAAATTTTTCATAGAGGTAATTTGATGAATATATTATTTCAAACACTTGGTTGCAAGGTTAATCAATATGAGACCGAGGCAATGCGTGAAACACTACTCGGCTTGGGTCACACCAATGATAAATCACTGCCTGTTGACACTGTAATAATTAATTCTTGTACAGTTACCGCCGAAAGCGACCGCAAAACGCGACAGCTTGTCAGGCGTTGTCGTCGTGAGCACCCCCATGCCGTTATTGTGCTAACCGGTTGTATGGTTCAGGCCTTTCCGGAAGAAGCAAAAAAACTTCTTGAAGCCGATATTGTAATCGGCAATCGCGACGTTTCAAAGGTAATAGACGCTGTTAATAACTATAAAAATGACCGTATATTTGAAATAAACGAGCATCAAAACGGTGATTTATACAACACAATAGGTCTTAGCAATTTCAATGAGCGTACACGCGCATTTATGAAAATACAGGATGGGTGCGACCGTTTTTGTACATATTGTATTATCCCCTTTGCACGCGGCAGAGTTCGCTCACGCGCGGTAAATGATATAAAAACCGAGGCACAACGTCTTGCCGACAATGGTTATTGCGAAATAGTATTAGTCGGTATAAATCTTACCTCTTACGGTAAGGGCGAAGATTTTAATCTATGCGATGCAGTTGATGCAGTATGTAGTGTAGATGGCATAAAACGTGTAAGACTCGGTTCTTTAGAGCCCGACCATATAACCGATGATATGTTAAATAGATTTAAAGCTCAACCTAAGTTTTGCCCGCAGTTTCATCTATCGCTTCAATCGGGCTGTGATGCTACTCTCAAACGTATGAACCGACATTACGACACCGCTTTTTATGCAGAATTGGTAAACCGAATTCGTAATACGTTTGCCGATGCCGCAATCACCACCGACATTATGGTAGGCTTTGCAGGTGAAACACAAGAAGAGTTTAACAAAAGTATTGAGTTTGCTAAAAAAATCGGCTTTGCAAGGGCGCATATCTTTGCATATTCACGCCGCAGCGGTACAGTTGCCGCAGGGCTAAAAAATCAGGTCAGCAGCGCTGAAAAACAAACTCGCGCACGTCGTATGGCGGAAACAACCCATCAAACCGAAACCGAATTTTTAAACTCTCAAATCGGTAACACCTACCCCGTTTTGTTTGAGAGCCAAGAAAACGGCTTTGCCGAAGGTTATACACCCAACTATACCAGAGTTGTTGTAACGACTAAAAAAACTGTTACAGGGCAAATTTTGGA
>CAYLXT010000079.1:0-6094 GCA_964387615.1 uncultured Ruminococcus sp. | reverse complement strand
CAGTTATTTATAACGAAGACCGACACTTTGGAAACTTCGGTGTTTTAAGGGATAATAAAAACGGAATGATAATAGGTCCTGCGCCAATCTTTGATAACGGTCTGTCACTTTTTAATTATGCTATGGATAATGATATAAAAGATTTAGATAATTACGCTAAAACCCGTTCTAATCCTTACGGTGTATCATACGAGAGCATTTGTGCCGAGGTTATGGGAACTAAGCAGAAAAACCAACTTAGAAAACTCATTGATTTTAAATTCACAAGACACCCCAGCATCAATCTGCCCGAGGAACGCCTAATAGCGATTGAAAAGCATATTCAAAGCAGAGTAAGAAAGTTACTTGCACTTCCAACAGCATCTAAATAATCGTATTAAAACGGCGGTTTGAGGTATTTACAGACTGCCGTATTTAATTACCTTGACTCGATTTTGGTATATAGTTATAATATTTATAGATTTTTTAATTGAATGTAGCGTAACGCCTGAACACGCAGATTATCTGCGGAAGAAATTTTTGTGGAGTGTTAAAGGTATTTAAAAATGTGTAATAATGAACAACTAACATACATAACCGAACAGATAGCCACACTTGCTAAATCTTTATTTGGAGATAAATTAGATTCAACTGTTCTTTATGGTTCGTATGCACGAGGTGAGCAAACCGAAGAATCGGATATTGATATTATGGTTTTAGCAAAGGTGCCGCGTGAACAAATATCAGGTTTTAAAAAACCTTTTATATCATTGACTTCTGAACTTGGGCTCCAGTATGATGTCGTAGTAACTGTAACTTTATGTGATTGCGCAACATTTTATAAGTATATGGATGATAATCCTTTCTATACTAATGTTAATAAGGATGGAATAAAGTTCAACTAACCTGATTTTTAATGGCGTTCGTTTGATGAAAGCTTGACTACCATAAATAATATGCTATAATATAAATAAGGCAAGCCGATAGACGGTTAGCCCCAAATAAGTAACTAAAAGATTTGGCCGCTAAGTTGGACGCTTGGGCGGCTATTCTTTTTTATTGTCAATAAGTAACCTGTTGCGAATATACAATAATTATTTATGGTGTAAAACATTAGGGGCTCCCATGGCCGCACCCATAATTTCCCAATTTCAAAGGTCTAAAAAATTTTTTTCAAAAAATTTATGGTGTTCTCTTGACATTTTCCCCGGTTTTAGCGTTCTCCAAGATTTTCCAATTTTCGATACAAAACAACAGTATTGTTAATACCGAAAAAAGTCGTAATTTTGCCTTTTTTAAAGACTTTCAAGCAATTCTGTCGCAATATCTGTACTTTCGAACCGCATAATACTTTCTTCATGAGAACCAAAAGATAAGAAATTAACACTACCATACCAAATGGTGGCGTTATCTATAATTGTGAATTTTTGATGGAATTCCGATTTTAGTTTAACATCAATTCCTGCATTTTTCAAAGCGATTATATTTTCAACAATAGACGTATGTTCTGTTTCGTTAAAATCTTCAGGGGGACGTGTTATAACGGTAACAGATATGTTCTTTGCAGTAATAGGGGAAAGAATCTTAATAAACTGTGATATCCTATTTTTGCGCATAAAGGGACTTACGATGACAATTTCGTTAGTAACGTTATTTATGTCATTATAATAAACCGGTAGAAAATTCTTGCCGTCATAAATGATGCTTGGAGAATCAAGTGTGTTTACGATTGATTTTGTTTGGTAACCTATAGCGGCATAGCTCTTTAATCGCTTTTGATACATACGCTCAAGTACCGGCACACGTATATCAACATAATCAAAAATCTGTACTTCATTTTTGCCTTCATAATTACGGTGTAACCGCCCTGCGTATTGTGCAACCTTACCTTTCCATGCAATAGGCATTGCTAATAGTAGTGTATCTAATCTCGGATAATCAAAGCCTTCGCCGATATATTTACCACTTGCTATAATGATTAATTTTTCGTCAGCGGTAATGCTTGATAGTCTTTGCATTGTTTCTCGCTTTTCTTTGGCAGATACTTTTCCCATAAGCGTCATGATGTTGTCACAATGATTTTTGAGTATATTATTTAATAACTCAATATGTTCTGTGCGCTCTGTAATAATTATAGGGGTTCTTCCGTTTTCAACGGCCGCTAAAGCATCGCTGATAATTTGTTTATTTCGATTTGAATTTTCTGTGATTTCCGCATAAATTTGTGTTATGGTTTTTTCTTTGGAATTAAGAGAACGGAAAGAAGTAAAACGTGGAATAATATAGTGAGAAAAGTCTCGGCTTTGAGCTTGAGATTTGGCATCAACTAAATACCTGATTGGACCACATTGCATAAATATAAGCGGATGATGACCGTCTTGCCGTGATGGTGTTGCCGAAAGACCATAAACATATTTTGCGTTAGCAAACTTTAAGATTTTTTCAAAATTAACTGCGGGGACATGGTGACATTCGTCAACAATTATCATTCCGTAATTTCTTACTAACTTTTTAACCTCATCGCCGTCAAAAAGCGACTGCATAATTACAATGTCAATAATACCTGAAGTATTTTCTTTGCCCGCACCTACCATACCGATAGGAGACCATTGTTTTTGTCGACCTCTGCCTGGTCGCTTTTCGGGCGGAGTAGCCTCAATATTCAAAAACTGGCTTAATGAATTTTTCCATTGAGTAAGCAATGCACTTGTATGTACTAAAATTAATGTATTAACTTTTCGTTCGGATATTAGATAAGATCCGATAACAGTTTTTCCAAATGCAGTAGTGGCTGCTAACACTCCGTTGTTGTACGCTAACAACGCTTTTGCGGCGGGAATTTGATTTTCTCTTAAATTTCCATTAAAGGATACGTCAATAAAGTTTCCATTATTTGTTTTATCTTCTATGGTGTAATTTGCATTTGCGGAATTCAACAAATTTATGAGATTTTCTTCGCATCCTCGTGGTATGCCTAAATACTCATCATTTTCTTCTACTGCTGAAATAATGCGCGGTTTATTATAGATTGGTAATCGCATAGCCTGAGCTTTATAAAATTCAGGATTTTTAAATGCGGCAAGACGACGGATTTTATTTATCGCTTTTTGAGATAGATTTTGTTTTTCGATATAAAGTATATTCGCCTTAACAATTTTTACATTGTGCGAAAAATCCAAGAAACTCAAACTATATTCTTCTTTTGTTTCCCAAGGCTTTGTTTTTTCTTCGTTGTCTTTTACTAAGCTACCAAGTTCGTTATGAGGACAAATTCTGTTTATCACACTTGTTACAGCTAATGAACTAATCCTTTGTATGTTTGATAAAAAAGCCCATTGGTCAGGATAGGCGACAAAATTATCATCAACAAATTCGCTGTTGTTATTTTTCCTGGCAAGACCTTGTAAAGGTAGTGCTATCAGATTGCCGAAACCACCCTTTGGCATAGTATCTTGGTTTGGGAAAAGACGATCGTAGGAAGTAAACTTGATTTTACTTTGATTCTCCATTGCTAAGGTTAAAAGACCACTGCCTAATTTTCTTGCAACAACAACTTCTATTGGTTCGCTGAAGAAAATCCAAACATGAGCACCGCTACCTGAACGAGAACGCTCGATATATGCTGGGATATTGTTTTTAATACAAGTGTTTTTAAAAGCAAGTGATGCTTGTTCAAAATCTTTATCATCAAAATCAACCGCTAAAAAATGGCAAGTCTCATCCTTACCCATAGGGTAAATGCCAACAACATCTCTACCATATTTATCTTTTCCGCTAAGATGATTAAATATTGCTTTGTTGTCAAGTGGCAAAAGTTTGCGGTTAGGGCAGTTGCTACACTTGTATTTTTGTTTATTGCAAAGCTCGCTCCACTCATTTCCGCAAACAGGTTGGTAGCCGGATTTCCTGCTTTGTGTGCTATACCACCGCTTTGCATAGACATCGTCTCTGCCAATAAACAATGACATATATAGATCGATTTTCTCATCTGCTGAACTATGTTTGTTAATAACGGTGGTTTTATTTTTAAAATCTTCACCAAAAGAAGATAAACATAGTTTATTACGTAATTCTTGATTTTCGGCACGTAGTTTTATGTTTTCATTGCATACTTCTATATACTTTTTTTGAAGCTCGTTATAAGTCACACTTATTACCCCGCTTTTTGATTTATACTATTAGTATAACACAAAACAAAGCGATGTACAATTATATGGCATTTTATGTTAGATAAATATTGACAACATATTTAAAATCCAATATAATATAGTTAAGAAAAATTCTTTGGTTAGGAGGGAATTTTTTGGCTGAGAGAATCAATGGCTGTTTGGTTGAAGATCTAGAAAGACTAAAACGTTTTAGATTGATGGATGACGATTTTATGTCTAAGGTTTTTGACCAAAATATTGAGGCTACACAGTTATTATTGAACATAATATTAGAGCGAACGGATTTAACCGTCCACTCAGTAGAGGTTCAAAAAGAGTTTCAATCGGTAGTAGGTCATTCGGTTAAGTTCGACGTTTATGCAACTGACGAAGCAGGAAAGCCTTACGACATTGAAATTCAACGCGCAGATAGAGGCGCCAGTCCTAAACGAGCAAGATATAATAATTCGGTACTTGACACATACCTTTTAGATAAGGGTGACGATTATCAGAAATTGCAAGAAACGTATGTTATTTTCATAACCGAAAACGACGTACTGAATAAGGGATTACCGCTTTATCACATTGAGCGAAAGATTATAGAAACTGATGAATTGTTCGATGATGGTTCACATATAATATTTGTGAACGGTCAATATGAAAATCAGGATAATCCTGTTGGTAAACTTATGCATGATTTTAGATGCACCGATGCATCGCAAATGCACTATGACAAGCTTGCTGATAGAGTTAAATTTTTTAAAGAAACAGAAGGAGGTAGCAATGCTATGTGCAAGATGATGGAAGAAATGAGAAAAGACGCTGCTGCTGAAGCTGCGATAGAAGCTACAAAGAAAACAGCAACAGAAAATGCAATTAATATGCTAAAAGATAATATCGCATTAGAAAAAGTTGCTCAGTATAGCGGGCTTTCTCTTGATGAAGTCAAAAAGATAAAAGAAGATAACAATCTTTAATATCTAATGATAAAAAAGAAACGGAGTTGACCTATAATGGTTAACTCCGTTTTTATTTGCATAGCAAAGACTATGCGCTGTACGATAGTAGATGACATATTTTTAAAAATAGAAAATTGGCTCTTGACAAGGAAGCGTGTATATGTTATTATAAACTCGGAAACATACATTAGCACGTGCTAATGTGACGAAAGGAGAAACAATATGAACATAATACAAGAAATAGAGGATATGCGTCAAAGGGTACTAAGAGAAATAAACACGGAGTTTGATAGAATTGTAGATTCTATCGCAAAAAACAGTAATAATATTACCGCCGAAACAATTCCGTATGCAATTCGTTATCCGCTTATAGCCGACTCGGGTATTTTTAAAGGAAAAAAGCCAATGTCTGTTATTATCGGTGAAGAAAGCTTTGATGTAAAGACGTGGAAAGAGCTTGTAAAAGTTGTTATGGATAAATGCATTGAGTCTACCGACAACATTATTCGTTTATATGAACTTGCAGGTAAAGTATCAGGAAAGAAACGGGTATTGCTTGCGACTTCACCTGAAAATATGAGAAGTCCTATTGAAATCACTAACCGTATGTATATGGAAACTCATTATGATACTGAAACTCTTTTGAACATATTGATTAATCGCATTTTAGTACCGATAGAATATGACGTTAAGAATATTTCAGTAATTATCAGGCAAGATTAACTATCCGTTTCGGATAGAAAATTTTCGTCCATAAAATTCGATGTCAAATCAAAATATACTTTTTTGTGCAAAAAGCACCACAAATTTGTCGTATGGTTGGTGTCAGGCAGTAACCCTCCCATAGCAGCACCCATAAATTAAGTCTCAAAACCCGCATTATTAAAGGGAGTTTTTGGAAGGCAAAAATTTATGGTGTTCTCTTGACATTTTCCCCGAGAATAGCTTTCTCCAAGATTTTCCAATTTTCGATATAAAATAATAGTGTAGTAAAATAAACGACTAATT
>CAYLXT010000078.1:0-6233 GCA_964387615.1 uncultured Ruminococcus sp. | reverse complement strand
CGGAAGGTTTTTATGTTGCGATGGTGGCGCAGATGTGCTTGCACGTTCTTACGCAGCGTTCCTGTGCCTTTGCCGTGGATAATGGTTATTGTACCAATCCCCGCTAAAACGGCTTCATCAATGTATTTATCAAGCTCTAACAGCGCTTCGTCGGTCGCCATACCGCGAATATCAATTTCACCCGATACCTGTCGGTCAGCACGTGAGGCAACACCCGATACATTTCGTCTTTTGGGCGCTTCGGTGGATGGCGCATTAGATTTTTTGAGTTTGCAATCGTCAAAGTCAATCCACATTTTCATAGAGCCCGACATAACATATATCTGCTTTTTATCTTCGTTGACCTTAACAACGGTGGCATCACGGTTAAAACTTTTAAGAATAACAATATCGCCCACTTTTGGCGCCTTTTTAAGCCCCTCACCTGTACTGTTATCAACAACAGGATTTGCGGTATCTTCCATCTGCTGCAATGTGCCTTTATAATCTCGTCTTGCGCGGTCTAGGTTTTGCGCGGCGTTTTCAGCATTTAATTGCTTTTTCATTTCTTCAAGCTCGTTAAGCAACTGACCGGATTTGTAGCGTGTGCTTTCGACAATAGAGGTTGCCTTTTCGCGAGCCTGTTCCATAAGCCTGTCTTGCTTTATCTTAAATTCGTGCTCGGCCTGGTCGGCGCGCTTTTTTGATTCAGCAATCTGTGCTTTCATACGTGCCATCTCACATCTGTCAGCTTCAGCGTCTTGTCGCGCTTTTTCAAGACTTGCTACAACATTTTCAAACCGAAGATCATCCTCGGTTAATTGTTCGTTTGCAAGGGCAATGATTGATTCATCAAGACCTAATCTTTTTGAAATGGCAAATGCATTTGAGCGACCCGGTTGACCGATTATAAGGTTGTAGGTAGGTTTAAGCGTTGCGACATCAAATTCACAGCTTGCATTTTCTACCCTGTCGGTATCAAGCGCGTATGCTTTAAGCTCGGGATAATGGGTCGTAGTAACGGTTTTAACACCCTTTTGAGCCAAAGTCATAAGTATTGATTTAGCAAGCGCGGCGCCTTCTACAGGGTCGGTACCTGCGCACAACTCGTCAAAAAGCACAAGCGAATTACTGTCACAATCATTTAATATTGATATAATATTCACCATATGTGACGAGAATGTAGAAAGCGATTGCTCAATACTTTGTTCGTCGCCAATATCAGCATAAATTTTGTTAAATACCGCAATTTCACTGTTGTCATCGCACGGAATCATAAGTCCGCACATAGCCATCAGGCACATAAGACCCGATGTTTTTAGCGCAACAGTTTTACCACCTGTGTTAGGACCTGTAATAATTAGTGTGTCATAGTCACCGCCAAGTGTTACCGTAATTGGCACTACAGCCTTTTGATTAATAAGTGGATGTCTGGCTCGTTTTAGATAAACAAAGCCTGTATCATTAATTTTTGGCACTATTGCGCCCATTTTATATGCAAGCTTTGCCTTTGCGAAGATTAAATCAAGCTCTACAAGCGCATTATACGACTGCTTTATGCTATCGGCAAAATCGGCGCAGAACGCTGAAAGCTCGGCTAAAATGCGGTTAATTTCATCCTGTTCTTTGGATTTTAAAACGCGTATTTCGTTGTTGGTTTCCACAACCGACATCGGTTCTATAAAAAGTGTTGAGCCGCTTGAAGACGTGTCGTGAATAATACCCGATATTTCGCCCTTGTGCTCGGCTTTTAAGGGAACAACAAATCTGCCGTCGCGTTGTGTAATAATGGCATCCTGCAGGTATTTAGAAAGCTGTCCGCGTACTATTTTATCAAGGTTTTCGCGAATTTTTGCGCCCTTTGATGTAATCTTACGGCGAATATCGGCAAGTGTGCTTGAAGCAGTATCGGAAATTTCGTCTTCAGACTTTATACAAAAAGTAATTTTTTCTTCTAAAAACTTGTTGGGCACTAATGTATTAAATAAATAATCTATTGCCGTTTCACGCTCGGCAGATGAATTGTCACGCCAGGCTTTTACCGAACGAATTACATGCAGTACATTTGCAATTTTTAGTAGCTCACCCGCTGTAAGCGTGGCACCGAGTGACGCGCGTGAAAGCGGCGACATAATGTTAACGGTACCGCCAAAAGACGGTGAAGTGTATTTTGAAATAAGCAGATAAGCCGACTCGGTTTCGGCTAAATTTCGCTTTACAATATTTATGTCATTATCGGGCACAATTTGAAGTGCATTAGTGCTTGCATCTTCGCTAGCACATTCCCCTGCTAACTTTTGCAAAACAGCCTGAAGCTCAAGCGTTTTTGCGTGTTTTAATATGTCGTATTTCATATAATTCCTCTTAAAAATTCAAGGGTGGTGAATTTATGTTCGGTCTGGTATGTAATATATTTTTCACATAATTGCGATAGCTCATTTGCCGCCGCTTCGGGTATTTCAAAAGAGTATAGCTGCTCAAATTTGGAATACACAATATGTCGCATTGCCTGTAAAACTGTAAGCGAAATTGAAAGACAGTTTTCCTTGCGACAATTGTTACAGTATAGAGTACCATCGTCAAGCTTAAAATACATAACGGCATTTTCAAACTCGCCACATCCATCACACGCTATAAGATTAGGAGCATAGCCTGCAATTACAGCCACACGAAGCTCGGTTATTGCTTTAATCAACTCGGGTGGACGCTTATTTTCGGTAAGAAAATGCAACGAATTGAGTATTAGGCGTAAAAACTCTTCTGACTCACTTTCTACTGGGCGAAAAATATTACATAGCTCGCAAAAATACTGCGCCACAGTAAGTGTTACAATATCACTGCCTGCGCCAAAAAACATTTTATTAATTGATGCTTCGGTCACGGTATATGTATCGCCTTTGGCTTCGAGGTTAAAGTTTGAAAACGCAAGAAGACTTGTAGCGGAACCGCGGCGACTTTTTAAACTTTTTACACCTCTTACAAAAGCGGTTATAACACCCAGATCACGCGTTATAACGGTAATCATACGGTCACTATCCCTTATAGTCGTTTCCTTGATTACAAGGCCGTCGGTCGTAATACGCAGTATCCTCACCCCCGTTTATCTGCTGTTTTTCAAAATTTTCTTTATAATTTAAATAATCTCTTGGATTGCCTGTTATTATAAATTTAAGCCAGGATTTGTTTTGCTGCATAATATCAACCTCCACAAAATTATTGTGGATTTTTATGGTCATATTATGGTAGGTAATTTAAGTAAAATTTAGTTAAGATTGTCAAGTCCAAAGGTATGTATAAGTCCCTGACGGTTACGCCAATCCTCTTTAACCTTTACCCAGAGTTTTACTGATGCCTTAATACCAAAGAAGCTTTCTATGTCTTTACGGGCATAAGTGCCGATGCGTTTCAACATCTCGCCGCCCTTGCCTATAATAATACCCTTGTGCGAATCTTTTTCACAATAAATTACGGCATCAACGTGCAAAACAGGCTCACCGTTTACGGTATCGGTTTCATAGAACTTTTCAAGGTCAACAGCAACACCGTGCGGCACCTCTTTTGAAAGGCAACGCAAAAGCTTTTCGCGTATCATTTCGGCAACCATAACCTTTTCGGGTTGGTCAGTAAAATCATCACTTGCAAAAAAGTGAGGAGATGGTTTTGAATATTTATTTATTTCCTGAAGTAAAATGTTTACGCCGTCGCCGCTCTTGGCAGATAATGGAATAACAGCATCAAAATCATAAAGACGTGAATATGCGGCTATAATGCCAAACAAATCTTCTTTATCTTTAAGCAGGTCGATTTTGTTTATTACTAAAACGCATTTAAGTTTTTTTGACTTTACATTTTCAATAAGCGCAAGCTCTGCAGGCGGAAGATTATCAAAATCAAGTTTAAAATCAGGGCAAGCGTCTATTACCAAAACGGCTCCGTCAACGTCGCTCATACCGTCTTTTACAGCCTTGATCATACTGTCGCCCAACAGGTTGTGCGGTTTGTGAAAACCGGGTGTATCAATAAAAACAAGTTGAGTATCACCGTTTGTGACAACGCCCATAATTTTTGTTCGGGTAGTTTGCGGCTTGTCCGATACTATCGCTACTTTTTGACCCACAATTTTATTAAGCAGCGACGATTTGCCCACATTTGGACGACCGATAATTGTTATAAATGCAGATTTTTGTTCCATTTTTTCACCTTAAACCTTTGTGATAGCGAGTCCTAATTTTTTTAGTATAACCTCTTCTTTTTCACGCATAACGGTTTTTTCCATACCGCCGTTCACGTGATCATATCCAAGTAAATGCAACATTGAGTGTACGGTTAGATACCCAATTTCTCGGCGTAGACCATGCCCGAAAAGATCGGCTTGTGCAAGCGCGTGGTCAATTGATATAACAACATCTCCAAGCATTTTGTTATTTGTTTCGGGGTTTGTATCATATACACCGTCTTGTCCTAAAGGAAAAGACAAAACATCGGTAGATTTATCAATATTTCTGAATTGATTATTATATTCTTTTATCTGTTCGTCGTTTACAAATGTGACATCAACCTCAGCGTTATCCGGAAACTTTTCTTCAACCAAAGTTGCAATACAAGCCTTACGGACGAGTAGCTTTGTGCCAACGGGTATTGCGGTTTCATTTTGAGCATTCGTAATATTTACTTTAACCTTCATTTTTTTCTCCATTTCTCTCGTAAGCCCTAATAATCTCTTGCACTAATCGATGACGGACAACATCCTTGCCACTGAGCTGGGCAATGGCTATATCATCAATTCCCTTGAGTATTTTTACAGCCTGTTTCAGTCCTGATTTTTTATCACCCGGAAGGTCAATTTGCGTTATATCTCCGGTTACAACTGCTTTTGAGTTAAAACCAAGACGGGTTAAAAACATCTTCATCTGTTCTTGAGTGGTGTTTTGCGCTTCGTCAAGAATAATAAAACTGTCGTCAAGCGTTCTGCCTCGCATATAAGCGAGTGGCGCTACCTCAATATCGCCGCGTTCCTGACATTTTTGAAAATTTTCAGCACCCAGCATATCATAAAGCGCATCATAAAGCGGTCGTAGATAAGGATCAACCTTTTGTTGTAGGTCACCCGGTAAAAAGCCAAGTTTCTCCCCCGCTTCGACTGCAGGTCGAGTCAGAATGATACGGTTTACCTGTTTTGAGCGGAAAGCGTTAACAGCAAGCGCCACTGCAAGATAGGTTTTACCTGTACCGGCAGGACCAACGCCAATGGTAATTGTATTTTTTTGAATTGCTTCTATATAACGGCGTTGACCAAGTGTTTTTGGTTTTATAGGTTTACCTTTTGCAGTAACACAAATGCAATCGGCGTTTGTAAGACGCGAAATTTTATCATCCTCATCATCTTTAACCATATTTATTACATAATCAATATTTTGCGCGGTAAGAGTTTCGCCCTTGTTAATAATTTCAAGCAGGCATTTAATGGCGCGCGAAGCATTGGTTACGTTGACTGTCTCGCCTATTATTTTTATCTGACCCGAATGTGAGGTTATTGCAACATTGTATTTATTTTCAAGTCTTTTGATGTTTTCATCCAAATTACCAAAAAGATTTACAAGTTGTTCTACACGCTCAATATCAATAAGCAATTCCATAATTTTAACTCCTACGGTATATAATCTATAATATTATATACCAAAAGCATTACAAAAGTCAATTTTGAGTATTTAGTAATATTTTATCTTGTAGAGCAATATTTTCTTCGCAACTGTATGTAACGTTAAGCAACATTCCTTTTTCGGTTTCGAGTATCTCATTTTTAATTTCGATAATGTTGATAAAATTAAAATCGCTGACCTGCCGGTTTATATCACTATATAATATTTCTTTAAGTGTTTCTTTGTCGTATATTACGGTTGATTCTTGCAAAATTTCGTATTTTTCACAGGCAATCTTTATAGGGATTTTATTATCAAAAAGTGTCAAATGTTTTATGTTTACATTATAGTTGTGCTGTTGCTTAATATTACCAAGATATAAAGGCAGATTCAGATTGAAAAAATTTAGCGTATATCTTTTAATAATATTATCTGTTTCTGTTAATATTTTTTGTTCATAGTTACCTTTTGCAGAAAATGTTCGTGTTGTTTCGGCTGTAATAACTCCATCAGAATAAACGAATAGTGTGCTTGAGTGATTTTGTATAACACCCGATACTAACAAATCGCCTTTTGAAACAGTGTCGCCTACTTTTACTACTACATTGCCTGAAG
>CAYLXT010000077.1:0-6392 GCA_964387615.1 uncultured Ruminococcus sp. | reverse complement strand
TTTAATTTCTTTCTTTTGTTAACTTTTTTAATAGTTTTGAGTTACCATTATTTATATCATCTTTACTCATCCGCCACTGCCAGTTGACGTTTGTGGTGCCCGGTGTATTCATACGGGCGTGAGAGTCAAGACACAACACATCCTGCATTGGAATAATGCAAAGCATTGACTGTGATTTTGACACGGCGCGTATCATATCGTGCGCAATACAGCCTGTATTGTTGCGTATAAGAGTGTTAAAAATCACTCTTTCTTTAGTAGAAGCCTTGTTGTACCAACCGAGCGCGGTATCGTTATCGTGCGTTCCTGTATAACACACACAGTTATACGGATAGTTTTGCGGCAGATATATATTTTGCATATCGCCCGTAAAGCCGAACTGCAATATCCTCATATTAGGAAAATCGGTATGCTTTAAAAGTGATATAACATCGGGGTCTTCCTCACCGCCTAAATCCTCGGCGATTATATTAATATCCCCTACCGTTTCTCGTATTTTGTCCCAGAATGCCGCACCCTCGCCCTTTATCCAACCGCCTGAAATTGCACTACGACTGCCGCAGGGAATCTGATAATAGTTTGCAAAAGCGCGAAAATGATCTATACGTATCACGTCGTACAATTGGCGGCAAAACATAAGTCGCGACTGCCACCAACTATAACCTGACCGCCTCATATTCTGCCAATTGTAAATAGGATTTCCCCACAACTGACCGTTTTCCGAAAATATATCAGGCGGCACGCCTGCAACTAAGGTTGGTGTAAAATCTCGCCCTACCTTAAAATCATCGGGATTAGTCCATACATCTGCACTGTCAGACGAAACATAAAAGGGTATGTCGCCTATTATCTTTATGCCCTTACCGTTTGCATAGCGCTTTAGCTCATAATACTGACAAAAAAAGAAATACTGTGTCACTTTATAAAAGTTAATTTTGTCTTGGTTTTTTTCCTTAAATTTTTCAATTTCCTCAGGCAAATGGTATTTTATTCCGTCGGGCAAACTTGTCAGGCTCCGTGTATTATAAACCTCAAACGCCGCTTCAAAAATAGCGTAATCCTCTATCCAGAAGTCATTATCCTTTAAAAATTTCCGATAGTCTTTATTCTTGTTATCAAAATTTTGTGCCGCTTTTTTTAACAGTGGTATTTTAAATCCTCTGACCGCATCATAATCTACTTTTTGCTCAAAATCACAGCCTGGTATATCCGCGCTCTGTAGCAGTCCGTCCCGCGATAAAAAATCCAAATCAATATATAATATTTCTCCCGCAAATGTGCTATTTGATTTATATGGCGAATTCCCCTCACCTAAAGGATTCAGCGGTAATATCTGCCAGAAACGCTGCTTTGCTTCACATAAAAAATCTATAAATTTATATGCCTCTATACCAAAATTACCAATTCCATATTTGCTCGGTAGTGATGAGACAGCGCACAGCACGCCACTATATCTTTGTCTTTCCTTATCCTTTGACGGCACCTGCGGCAACTCCCTTTATAATATATTTCTGACAACTTAAATAAAAAATTACCACCGGCACAATAGAGAGCACCAGCATAGCCATCATAGCGCCCATATCAACCGAGCCGTAACCCCCCTTTAAATACTGAACGGCAATTGGTATTGTTTTATAGTCGCTACCGATTACCAAATATGGCAAAAGGTAGTCATTCCACACCCACATAGTATTTAAAATTGCAACTGTTATAGCGGTAGGCTTTAGTATCGGAAAAACCACGTGCCAGAAGGTCTGTAAAACGCTACACCCATCTATTATTGCCGCTTCTTCAAGGCTTAATGGAATTGATTTTACAAATCCCGAAAAGATAAATACCGAAAGTCCCGCGCCAAAACCTAAATAAATTAAAATCAGTCCAAAGGGGTTATCAAGGCGAAGTATATTTGCAATCTTTGACATTGTAAACATAACCATCTGAAAGGGTACAATCATTGAAAAAACAAACAAATAATATAAAATACTGTTGAATCGGTTTTTTATTCTTGTAATATACCAGGCGGTCATAGCAGTAAAAAGCACAATTACCGCAACCGAAGTCACCGTTATAAACAGCGACCAGAAAAATGCCGAGATAAAGCCTGTATCATTTATACCGTTTATATAATTTTCCACCCCCGCAAAAGTTGTGCTGTTCGGCAATACAAAGGGCGCTTGACTTATTGAAAATTTATCTTTAAACGAGTTTGATATAACGGTAACTATCGGTATCAAAAACAAGAGACTTAATATAAGTAAAAAGGTAAATATTAAAACGTTTGAAAATTTTATTTTTTTCATTAATTTTCTACCTCTTTACTTCTTGTAAAATACAACTGCATCAATGCTACTGCCGCTACAAGTATAAAAAATACTACCGCCTTTGCCTGACCCACACCCTCGTAGCCTACTCTACCGTAAAAGGTGTTATAAATATCAAGCGCGACCATTTGTGTCTGCTTTGACGGCGCGCCTGCGGTAAGCGCAAGGTTCTGGTCAAAGAGTTTGAACGAATTGGTTATGGTTAAAAAAAGACATATAGTAATACTTGGCATAACCGACGGTATTATTATACTTCGTAGAGTCCGCAAGGGTCCTGCACCGTCAACACGCGCGGCTTCGAGTATGGCGGTAGGTATATTCTGAATGCCCGCAATATAGATTATCATCATATATCCTATCATCTGCCAACTCATAAGCACAACCAGTCCCCAATAGCCAAAGGTGGCGTTTGAGGTTATTGAATAGCCATAGTTATACAATATACCGTTAATAATAAGTTGCCATATATAACCGAGCACAATACCGCCTATCAGGTTTGGCATAAAGAAAACCGTACGAAAAAGATTTGTGCCCCGTATGCCGCGCGTAAGAAGGAGAGCCAACAAAAAAGCAATAACATTTATGCTTATTACAGCAGCAACGGCAAATTTTACGGTAAACCACAGTGAATTTAAAAAATCCCCGTTTTCGCTAAATGCCCTTATATAGTTTTGAAGTCCTATAAATTCGGCATCGCTTACCGTTCTGAATTCACAAAACGATAGATAAAGTCCCATAATAAACGGCACTAAAAACGCTATACAAAATGCTATGAAGGTAGGACCCACAAATACGGCAAACCACTTTTTAGAAGAACTTTTCATTTAGTCTCTTTCACTTTTCCACATTGATTTTACGGTGTTTTCTACATCTTTCCACTCACGGTTTCCCTGCACATACTGGAGTAGCGCACCGCCAACCTCGGTTTTGAACACGTCACTTGGGAATGAGGTAAATATCCACGGCACAGTTTGTTTTGTTTCGTCGTTCATATAGCGCACAACCTCCCGCGCAAGCGGGTCGCTGGGCAATTCTTCTTCACTGAAACTGTTAAATGGAGTTACAAATCCGAGCTTGTTTGTTACGTAGTCCTTACCTGTCTCACTGGTAAAAAGCCAATACAAAAAGTCAAGAGATTTTTTTTGTTGGTCCTCGCTCACATTTTTATTTATAGCAAAGTAATTTTCGGTACCGATACAAAGACCCTGATTTTCTTCTCCGTCAATACCCGTATAAAGCGGTAAAAATTTAATATTCTCTTCCGCTACGGTATTACCCTTTACATCCTTAATCTGTGACCATGCCCAGTTGCCGTTTTGCACCATTGCAACCTGGCTCAGCGCAAATTCTGCCATAGAATCGCTTGTGGACTTTGAACCCAGAATTCCCTTTTCGGTAATCGAATTATTTATATAAAGGTCAAAAAGATTTTTGTAGTTTGCAGCATATCT
This sequence comes from uncultured Ruminococcus sp., assembly GCA_964387615.1. Lineage (GTDB taxonomy): Bacteria > Bacillota > Clostridia > Oscillospirales > Acutalibacteraceae > UBA737. Next base: position 2,620 of record CAYLXT010000077.1, on the reverse strand, counting down.
GAAAGCGACCTCTTTTGCGTTAAGACCTGCGATTGTGGGGTCGGCATAGTCATCACTGCTTGCAAGCTCGTAATAAAGCGGCACGTTAAGCAGATGTGTCTGCCAACGCCAATCCTCACCTGAAGACAACGAGGTTGATGCAAAAACACCATCAATTCCTAAATCACTTTTGTGGGCAGTCATATCTTCTACTACGGCTTTAAGTGTGTCAAAATTATTTATCTGATCTGCGCTGTCAATATTGGTTGTGCGGTCAGAGAGCGCAAAATATTTTTTCATAATGGCATCGTTATAAATTATTCCATAACCCTCTACAACGTAGGGTACAGCGTATATGCCGTTGCCGTCAGCATCTCGGATAGCAAGCGTGTCATCACTGAGTAGTTTTGCAAAATCACTGCCCTCAATATTAAGGCAATAATCCTTCCACGACTGATAACCTATAGGCCCGTTTACCTGGAAGATAGTAGGCGCATTTGATTTAGCTATTTCTGATTTAAGTGTTTGTTCGTAAGTGTTTGCGGCGGCAGTAACCACCTTTACACTAACGCCCGTTTCCTCTTCGTATTTCTTTGCAATCTCGGTATATACATCTGCCGATTCGGGTTTAAAGTTTAAAAAATAGACATCGGCGCTACCTCTGTCACCACAGCCTGAAAGCAACGTTACAGACAAAAGTAAAGATATACAAAGTATAAGAGATAATAATTTTTTTGACATAAAAATTCCTCCATTTTTAATACTGATAATATCTTTGCCGAAATTTTTACAAATAATACAAAAAACACAAAACCGATTGTACTAAACGCACAATCGGTTTTAAAACTTTATTTATTTTGCTACAGCCTGTGGTACAGTTAATATTTTTTAAATATCTCTGCCATAGCAGCACTCACTTGTGCAGTTTACCGTACAAACGACACTCGTCACCATAAGGGTTACAAAAGCGGCAAGCAGTCCTACGAATATGGCGCCCAAAACACTTGTTGCGGCAAAGCCAACAGCCAACAATATTACCGACGTAAATATTGTGCCTAAAATTCCCGCTGTAAGCAGCTTTATATTAGCTACTTGACAGGTGCGACGAGTAGTATCACAAAGCGCGGGTGCGAGTAATAAAAGTATTGCAAGCAGCAATACCGCTACACCAAAAGCCACTATATAAAATACGGGTGTCAGTGTTATAATTGCAGTAAACTGCGTAATAGCGGCGACAACACCCGCAATAACACTTGCGGCAACTGCAAGAAAGCCACATTCTACACGGCGGTTACAATTTGTTCCATTCATAATTTTCACCCCTATATATATTACGAAAAAGTGGCACTTGGTGTGAATTGGGCACAAAATACAGTATATAAATATTGACATTATCTCTTATTAAAATTATAATATATTATGTATATATAGTTTAAAAGGAAGGTGTTTTGCCTTGAAAACTACAACAATTTGTTTTGCTAATAACAAAGGCGGCAGCGGTAAATCTACCACCTGTTGTAATATTGGATACGAACTTTCTAAAATGGGCTATAAGGTGTTACTTATTGACGGCGATATGCAGATGAATCTGTCACTCTCACTTTTTGGCGAGGACGAGGTTTTGCAGTCGGCTCAGAGCGGTAACAACATTTACGCAGCCGTAACACAGCAAAGTGATATTGTCGATTACATAACACCCACCCGATACGACGGTCTTGATATGGTGCTGTCCTCCAGCCTTATGAGCAATATCGAATTTGACCTTTTTTCTAAATGGCAGCGCGAACTAATCCTTAAAAACTGTCTTAAAAACGTTAAAGATAGTGGTAAGTATGACTTTATTTTAATGGATGCTCCACCGACCTTGGGCGGTTGGGTTATGAATATGCTTTGCGCATCGGACTATCTTATAATCCCTGTTGAAGCAAGCCCGTGGGGACTTTTCGGTCTTGCCAATATGTTTGAGTTTTTTGGCACTGTAAGGCAGATAAATCCCGAGCTTTCACTGCTGGGTGTTGCGATTACAAAGGTTGATACACGCAAAAATTATTTCAAACAAACGGTTGACGCGTTGCAAAACACCGATGGCGTGCATATGTTTGAAAATTATATCCGTACCGACAGCTCTATTGAATGGGCGCAGGATGCTTCCCTGCCCGTATCGGTTTATAAGTCGGGTGCCAGAAGCGCTAAAGAATATAAGGCTTTGACAGAGGAGGTTGTTTCACTTGTCGATAGGTAAAAACAGTATCGCCCGTGCGGTAAGCTCAACCGCCGCGGTTAAAACTCAAAATACAAAATCTGCAGTCGGTAGTATTGCAAGCTTTCCGATTGACAAAATCGGTGCTTTATCGGTTGCCAAAGAGCCCGATGATATTGAAAGCATAAAGAAAAGCATTGAAAAGCGTGGAATACTCTGCCCCGTGCTTGTGGCAGTAACCGCAAAGGGTGAAGCGTGGCTTGTAGACGGTTATCGTCGTATTGCCGCCGCGCGTGAGCTTGGTATTACACAAATAAATGCTATAGTTGTAAACGTAGAAAACAAGCGCGACGCAAACAACATTTACAACGAACTTCTAAAAACAAAACCAATAATTAAAGAAGCAGTAAACGATGATATTCACGAAGAAAAATTCCGTGT
>CAYLXT010000076.1:0-6477 GCA_964387615.1 uncultured Ruminococcus sp. | reverse complement strand
TATGTACGGTAGATTTACTTATTTTAAAAACCTTGGCAGTAGCCCGTACCGTAGCTCCCGTTTCAATAATATGTTGTGCTAAAACTATTGCTCTATCACATGAAAAATCTCTCATAGCTTAACCACCTTAAAAGGACTTAGTTAATTGTATGAGAGATTTTATTTTTTTATGATTTTTATATTATTTCAAGCAGTTTTAAAAGTGTGGGAATCTGCGCCTCAAAATTCACGCCGTATTTCATTTCGGGATACTGTTCGTTAGTAAGCTTTATGCAACTTGCGGTATATTTTGCCGCAATAAGCGCCGACTCACTTAAAGATTTACCTCTCAATATACCGCAGGTAAGTGTGCTTGTAAATATATCACCTGTACCATGATATGCGGCATCTACGTGAGGAGCGAATACATATTCTAAATCATTATTCTCAAGACAAGCAACACCTATTTCGCCCTCTTTAAAGCAAACGCCGGTAAGCACAATTTTGCCACTTGAAAATTTACGGAGGCCCGAAAGCAACCCCTCAATATATTCTTTGCTGTGGGGAGGTGCCATATACGGCATATCGGTCATAAATGCCGCTTCGGTAATGTTTGGTGTTATAATGTCGGCTTTTGCGCAAAGACGCACCATCTCTTTTGGGAAACTTTCAGGAAATCCTGCGTAAAGCCTGCCGTGGTCTGCCATAACCGGATCTACTATAAGCATGGTTTTATCGGTACCAAAAGTATCAACCGCCTCGCATACAAGGTCAATCTGCTCTACCGAGCCTAAGTATCCAGTATAAACCGCATCAAAGGTAAGTCCTTCTTTTTTCCAATGACTTGCCACAGGCATAATATCTTCGGTAAGATCACGAAATGTATAACCCGAAAAACCACCCGTATGGGTAGAAAGCACCGCCGTGGGAATTCCCGCACACTCAATACCCGCCGCCGAAATTATAGGTAGCGCTACGGTAAGTGAGCACTTACCAAAGCAGGAAATATCGTGAATTGCTGCTACTCTTTTTTGCATAATAATTGCTCCTTGAAATTTGTTGTTACAAAGTATATAATGATTTTGATAATATTAAAATAATCAAAATAGGAGTTTTTTATAATACCAGATGAAATATATAATAGACAAGCAAAAAGGTAAAGCATATCTGCAAATTTATGAGCAGTTAAAAAACGATATTGTAAACGGCATATACAAATACAATACCAAACTGCCGTCAAAACGACTTTTAGCCGAAGAAATCGGAGTCAGTGTAATAACGGTTGAACACGCGTATTATCTGCTTTACGAAGAAGGATATATTGAATCACGCGAAAGAAGCGGATATTTTGTATGCTATAATCCCGAAAATATATTTGATTCCCCTATCAAGCTGGCACCACCTTCACATATACACACTGCCGAGCGGGGCGGTGATTTTCCTTTTTCGGTTTATGCTAAAACTGTTCGCAGAGTTTTAAGTGAATATGGCGAAGATATTTTTGACATTTGTAATGCAAGCGGTTGTGACGAACTTAAAAACGCTATCCGTGAGTATTTACAGCGCAGCCGTGGCATTACGGTAAAAAACGAACAGATTGTTATAGGCGCCGGAAGCGAATATCTTTACGGACTTATTGTGCAGATGCTTGGTAAGAACCGTATCTATGCGCTCGAAAATCCATCATACAAAAAAATCGGTCAGGTATATCGTGCAAACGGTGTAAAAACGCTTTATCTTTCGCTTTTAAATGACGGTATTTCAAGCGAAGAACTAAATAAAACACCAGCTACCGTTTTACACATAACACCGTACCGAAGTTTTCCAAGCCGTGTTTGTGCTAGCGCTTCAAAAAAACGTGAATATATCCGCTGGGCGAAATGCGGCAATCGCATAATTGTGGAAGATGATTTTGAATCGGAGTTCACTTTGCTCAAAAAGGCGGAAGAAACGGTATTTTCTTTGTCGGGCGGCGGTAACGTTATATATGTAAATACCTTTTCAAAAACAATTTCACCGTCGGTAAGGGCGGCATATATGCTCCTGCCCGAAAATATGGTCGAGCTTTACCAAAAAACCGTTGGTTTTTACTCATGCAGTGTCCCCTTATTCAATCAATTGATACTTGCTGAATTTATAAGTGACGGCGATTTTGAACGACATATAAACAGAGAAAGAAGAAAAAGAAGACGCAACCTTTAAGGTGCGTCTTAAAACTTTATTTAATTTTAATTTCAATATTAAGCGTTTTATCTGCTTTTACAGGGAATGTAAGATGCTTATACTGGAAACCGCCTACCGGGTGGAAGTGGCGTTTTTCGTCAGCGGGGTCTATGGTATATTCATTGTCAAATGATACCGATAACATATCTTTGAACACTACTTCATTTTCAGCAAGCTTTATGCTGTCGCCACTCTGACTTACAATCGGTAAAACGTATTCAGCATCTTTGTCTGATAAAATACTGATTTTTACAGCGCCATTGCAAAAATCATATTTAATTTCAAATCCGTTTTTCTCACTTATGGCAGTAATTATATAGCCGTCCTGAGAAAGTTCTACGGTTTTGTCCATATCGGAGCGACCAATACGCGCCGTATTGCAAAGCTCTTCGTCAACATTGCGTTGAATCTGCATATTCATAGGCTCGGTGGTTACAAAGCGGTTTAGTGTTGCCGCCATAACTGCGCCGTAATCCTTATTCCAGAGCATACTGACGGCACCCCCACCTGTTTCGCAGGCATTATAAATATGTGTATCGCAAGCGTTAATTGTGGCTACAAAATCACCCTTGGTAACGGTGTAAAGATATCCGTTCTGGTATGCCTTTACACCCTCTACCTCACGAGGAAGAACAGCACCTTCGCAGGTTTCAAACTCGTCGCCCATTTCAAGATACAAAACAGCCAGTGATTTAACCTTATCAAATGCGTGATGAACACAAGCCGGCTCACCTGCGCTATGATACATAAGACCGCCATAAAGTCTGCCGTCTACCGTGCAGTCCTCTAAAAGCTCAATGTTGCGACGTACTGCTTTTGCAATAACGGGGTTATCCTTTGCTACATATACAAAGCCTTCGTGCATACCGTCACTAGTTCTGCTGCCCCAATAGGTCCACTTATTTTGGCGAGTACCCCAACTGTTATCTATTGCGCCATCGGGCAGCAAGAAGCCTAAATGGTCAATTGCGCGGTCGGTATAAAATTTAATCTTCTCCTGGTCTTTCATCCACAACGCATGCAATACAAGAAGTGGTATTGACTCTTCAAGATTGTAACCCATATCAATAAAATGGCAACCCTTTGGTGTTGTGCCGTCAAGCGGTTTACCCTCACCAAAGAAAAGACCCTCATTGTCAAAATGCGCGCGGCAGAACTCTTCTTGTTTTAAGGCATTTTCTAAAAACTTTTGCTCACCGGTGTAGTTATAAGCAAACGCAAACATAGCCGCCGCACCTGCGTTATAATTTATATGCGGACCTACTGTTTCACAAAAGCCTATAGCCGCTGCTGCACGCTCACGGAAAATAGCATCCCATTTTTTGAATGTTTCTTTATCTAAAACGTCGCCGAATCTATGTAACGTTTCACCAAGCATAAGGCAAGTAAAAATGTTTGTACCTTTCCAACGGTTAGCAAGGTCGTTGCGGTAGTCTTTGTGTTCCGAAAGAAGATTATATTCGGTCCAGTCTATAAGCTTTTTAGCCGCAGTTAAATATTTTTCATCTTTTGTATCGCGGTACAAAAGAATAAGCGGCAAAACCATATCGGCGCATCGGCCGTGCACAACTGCACAACTCGGGCACAAAATTGCGCCGTCAAGCAGTGGGTCAGGCATAGAGAGCTGAGTTTTTAAAAGCTCGTCGCACCAATCTTTCATTAGATTATAAACCTTGGTTTTAAAACTCATAATATCACCTTAAAAATGCAATTTTTTACATTGTATCATAAAAAAATGCAGATAGCAATTGCTATCTGCACTAATTTTTTATTCAACTACAACCGTTCCGTCTTCCTTAACGGTAACTGTCATACCGGTTTTGACATAATCAAGGAACTCGTCGCCCAGACAGTCTATTACCGGCATTGTGATACCGTCTACCCAAACGTCTGCAAGCACGGCGCCTGCGGCTGCGAGCGAGTCAATGTGGTTTGCAAACAACATACAAGCAGGTTGTCTTTCCATAGCGCACGCGCAGTAAAGAACAAGTCCACCAGTGGTAGAGCCTATTGTCTGCGGTAAGCAAAGTGCCTTGCTGCAAAGAGGCTTACCGTTGATATCAGGGTTGTTCTGGTCGCCGCACTTGGTCTGCTTATCGCCAAACTGAAGCGCCATCTGCATAGAAGCCAAAGTATTAAAGCCTTGCTTTGACACAACTGCCTCTGCCGTAACTGTACCGGGGGTAACTATTCTACCTTTAAATTCTTTCATTACTTGTTACCTCCTGTAATCTGAGTTAAAATTTCATCATCGGTGTAGTAGCGCGAGGTTGTATATGTGCGCAACTTATTTGATGAAGTAATAACGGGCATTTTTTTGCAAAGCGGGTTATTCATATACATAAGCGGGCAAATATATGAAGTTATAACACCCGTAGCCTTAAGTCTTGCGGCGTATTCGGTTTTGTTAAACTGCTCTAATACCTTTGGAGCCGCAGTAAACACGGTAGGAATTACTACCTTTTTGTTGCCTGTCTCTTTCAGTGCCGCCTCAACCTTATCGGTCCAGCTCTTTAACTGTTCAAGACTCATATGTGGGCAACCCATAAAGCAAAGCTTTGGCTTGGCATCCTTATCTTTCCATACAATCGGATACTCGCGGTATACACGCTCAAGCTCGGCATCATCAATAACATAAACCTTTGCGTTTTCTTTAATAAGTGACTGTCCTTGCTCTACTGCTTCTGGAGTAAGATTTTCAATGTGGTATAGACCCACAGCGCCGTTTGACGCGGTAGCCGCGCCAAAATCTTTAAGATAAGTACAGGCGGCATCATCAAGTTCGGTGCCTAACCACTTATCAAGACCCACCACATAAGGTACGTCTTCCATAACCTTCATACCGATAGCAGAACCCAAAAGCTGCGCCTCGGGTTTTTTGGTGGTCTCAATCTTAACAATCCAATCCGCTTTTCTACCCTCATCGGTAAGCAAACCAAAGTATGGCACGTAACCTACGATTGAACCCATAATATCAATAATACCTGAGTTTCGGTTACAACGAGCACCAAGTACCGAGTTTGCATATACAACTGCAGAAGACTCTGCCCAGGAAAGCACCTCGCCCATTTGTGGCTTATTGCCTACCTCATCCATATAGCAGGTACAGGTAAATGCGTCATCGTTTAAAAGACCTAACTTTTTAAGCTGTTCCTCATAAAAATCCTGCTTGGTGTACATAAGCTTGTTAAAAACAAAGTTCTGCAAAAAGTTTGCAGGAACATTTTTGTCCAACGGTCTTGGGTCAACTGAAAACTTCTGACCCGACATAACGCCTGCGTCCAGCAATTGTTGCATAAGGTCGTAAACAGGTGACATAACCTTTAGACCAAAAGAGGTTACAAGATGGTTGTTTTTAGATGTAATTGGCACTAACTTTTCGGCTTCAAAAGCGTCACCATACATAACCATGGTTTTCATCACCTTGGCCATGGTTTCGCCTTGTGCGCCATCAAGTATCGCCTGTTGTTCAGGGGTTAAAATCATAAGGCATTCTCCTTTTATTTGATAATTATAGTTTCATTGCAACGTCCCACGCCTGCCAGATAACAGTACGAAGGTTGCCTACTTTGCTTGCATCACCGATAATATGAACGTGACCGCTCTTTTTAGCAATAGGTGCAGGATTGTAACCTACAGATAAAATCACGCTATCAGCACCAATTTCAAATGGTTTTTCATTTGCATTAGCTACTGTGACACCATCATCATGGATTTCGACAACTGAAGTTTCAAGATGTACTGGCACTTTATTGGTTTTAAAGAAATCACGGAGATAACTTGTGTTGGCAAGACAAATACCCTTTGTGGTAATTAGGTCATCCTGAGCCTCTATAATAGTAGGCTTTTTACCCTGCAAATAAAGTTCATAAGCGATTTCACAACCCGTAAGGCCGCCACCGATAATTACGACATTTTCACCAACTGTTTCTTTACCCAACAAGTAATCGCAGGCTTCTATCGCCTTTTCTGCGCCCTTAACAGGGATTGTTTTAGCCTTGGCGCCTGTTGCAACAATAACTTCATCCGCACCGAGCGACTTAACATCTGTAACTTCGGTGTTCATCTTAATTTCTATCGGATATTTTGTAAGCTCACGCTTATACCAAGCAATAAGAGCCTTATCTTTTTCTTTAAAAGACGGAGCAGCCGCCGCTATAAATACACCGCCAAGCTCATCACTCTTTTCATAAAGAGTAACCTTGTGACCGCGTTTAGCACATACAAGCGCCGCCTCCATGCCACCGATACCGCCGCCGATAACCGCAATATTTT
>CAYLXT010000075.1:0-6494 GCA_964387615.1 uncultured Ruminococcus sp. | reverse complement strand
CCCAGTTTTACCCCATTTAACCGAGAAAATATGAGGTTTCCTTGCAAGGATATGAGGTGTTATGAGATTCTGAAAAAACTTTGCAAAATAAGGTAAAGTTATGAGGATTGATGACCTCATATGAGGTGATTTGAGACACTCTTTTTCTATCCCGACTATGAAACCGTTAGATTAATAATTATTTTCCCGTGTATGATTTTATGTACACGGGAATTTTTTATTTAAAACTAATGACAAATTTAAAATTTTGTGTTATCATTAGTAAAAATAATGTTTGGGGGGTAGTTTTATGAGCAACTATGATTTAATTTTAAACTATACTAAAAGTAATTATAAAAAAATGTTTCGTGAGCCTGACGGACTTCTTAAACATAAATTTATAGTACCGGGTGCTGCTTACAGTAATAGTCTTTGGGACTGGGACAGTTGGCTTACAAACATCGCGCTTCGCGATTTTGTAACCGAAGATATTTCAGAGTATGAAAAAGGCTGTATTTTAAACTTTCTTGACCATATGGAAGATGACGGTAAAATGCCAATATATATAATGCCTACATTAAAGTTTTATCATTGTGATAATATTGCCGTCACCAACATCCACAAGCCCTGTCTTGCGCAACATACGGCATTTATTGTAGAGGTTAATAATAACGACATAGAATGGCTTCGCCCATATTTTGACAAAATACTTAAATTTATTGATTATTACTATAACAATCAACGCCACGAATCGGGACTTTATTTTTGGATAAATGACTGTGCAATCGGTGTTGACAATGACCCATCTACATACTACCGTCCCGAAAACAGCTCGGCATCGATTTATCTTAACTGCTTAATGTACAAAGAGTTAGAGGCTGTATGCTTCTTAGGCGAACTTTTGGGTGTAGACATTGCATTTTATAAAAACGAAGCCGAAAATCTTAAAAAAGTTGTTCAAGACCTTTGTTATGACGAAAAAGACGGCATGTATTACAGTTGCGACCTTAATCTACTACCCATTAATCCTGATAATATTATGCACTCGGGTGCGCCCCGTCATTGGGACACACTCATTCAGCGTATCGGTTGCTGGTCGGGCTTTATGGCTATGTGGGCAGGTATTGCCACACCCGAACAGGCTATTCGCATGGTAAAAGAAAACCTGCTTGACGAAAAAGCATTCTGGGCGCCATATGGTGTACGCACACTTTCAAAATATGAGAAGATGTATTCTATCAAAAAGACAGGCAACCCGTCTTGTTGGTTAGGACCAATTTGGGGTATTTCTAACTATATGGTTTTTGATGGTCTTGTAAAATATGGATTTACAAAAGAAGCAAAAGAGCTTGCCGAAAAAACACTTGAGCTTTTCGGTCGTGATATAGCACAGTGTGGTGAAATGCACGAATACTACGACCCGGAAACTGGTGAAGGTGTAAACAACCAAGGTTTCCAGAACTGGAACTTATTTGCAATTAAAATGGGGCAGTGGTTAAATGAAAATCAATAAATTTTAAGGAGAATTTTAGTGGCTAATATATACAGTTCTGTTAGTGAGCTTATCGGTAATACTCCACTTTTGGAGCTTACAAATATTGAAAAGAAATATAATCTTAGAGCGCGACTTCTTGCCAAGCTTGAATATCTTAATCCTGCGGGTTCGGTAAAAGACCGCGTAGCTCGCGCAATGATAGACGATATGGAAGCGAGTGGTAAACTGACACCTGACTCGGTTATAATTGAGCCCACAAGCGGTAACACGGGTATTGGTCTTGCGTGCGTTGGTGCCGCACGTGGCTATCGTGTTATAATCGTTATGCCCGACAGTATGTCGGTAGAACGTCAACAGCTTATGAAAGCTTACGGCGCCGAGCTTGTGCTGACAAATGGTGCCAAAGGTATGTCAGGCGCTATTGAAAAAGCCGAGCAGTTAAAAGCGGAAATACCAAACAGCATTATTGCAGGTCAGTTTATAAATCCTGCTAATCCAAAAGCACATTTTGATGCCACAGGACCTGAAATCTACCGTGATACTGAGGGCAAGGTTGACATCTTTGTAGCAGGTGTCGGCACAGGCGGAACCATTACGGGCACGGGCGAATATCTTAAATCGCAAAACCCCGATATAAAAGTAATTGCTGTTGAGCCTGCCTCCTCCCCGCTTCTTTCGGGTGGCACAGCCGCACCGCACAAAATCCAAGGCATTGGCGCTAATTTTGTACCAGAAGTACTTAACATAAACATCTACGACGAAATTATAACCGTAACCGATGACGATGCCTTTTCAGCAGGCAAACTTATCGGCAAAACCGAGGGTGTACTTGTTGGCATCTCGTCAGGCGCGGCATTGTCGGCTGCCATCAGGGTAGCACAACGCGAAGAAAATAAGGGCAAAACAATAGTTGTTTTACTTCCTGATACCGGTGACCGTTACCTTTCAACAGATATGTTTAAAGATTAAGAATTTGTATAGTATTAATCAGTTTTATCAATATAGGCTCCCTCTGACGAGGGAGCTGTCATTTTGTAAAAATGACTGAGGGAGAGAATTTGAATTTATCAAACTATCTCTCCCTCCACCGCAAGCGGTCCCCCTCCCTCGTCAGAGGGAGACAGCATCTTGCTAACATTCTTTATTTACTCAATAATTCATTTAACGGTTTCAATTTATTTGTTGTATCAATTTTTTCTTCAAAATATTCGCCGTTTTTATAATACGCTTTGACACCATATGCATCAATACCATAATTTGATGCATCACATCTTATAAGCCTGTATGTATCATCAATTATTTCAATTGCACAACAATTTGATATGCCTATACCAACCATATCAACATTTTTAAGTGCTTCTTTCATATGCTGGAGTCGGTTTGTTGTTTCGTTTGCAACGTTGCAGTGCGGTGTAAAAAAAGCATCAACAAATCCCAAACCTTCAACCGTTATCATTGATGCGTTTGGATCATTAGATAATATTTTTTGCGAGTCGGAACTACAAAAGTTAAACCAACAATTTGCTCCTGCCGAAACACCACAAATCACCTTTCCCTTTTCCCAAGCAGTTTTTAAAATTTTATCAAATTTTGTGGCTTTCCAAATTTCAATCATAGTTTTGGTGTCGCCGCCACCCTCATAAATTATATCTGCCCAATCAACAAGGTTTTCTATGTAATCCTGATTTTCACCTAACTCAGACCTCTTAATCGTTTTACACTCACAGCCAAACATATCGCCGTAAATTGCCTTCATTGTATTAAAATACAGCTCTTCATATTCGGGACTGTTTTGCGCATGACCAAGGAATAAAAAGTTAGGCGTATTTTTACCTGTAAGTCTGATTATCTCGGTATCAATTTCACGCAATTCATATGGCATTTTTATTCCGCTAAAAGTGGTTCGTCCGTTTTCACCCCCACCGATAGCAACTATCTTTTTTGTCATTATGATATGTCACCTTTTTTCTACAAACTCAATCAACTGTTTTAAATTATTTATCGTCCATTTATCAGCGTTATCGGCGCTTCGGTCAATATAAAATGAAGTAAAGCCTTGCTCTCGCGCACCGTCAGCTTCTACCTTGTAATCATCAACATATATGCTCTCTTGTGCCGAAACACCCTGAGCCTCAAGCGCGGCATTAAATATAATAGGACTCGGTTTTCCCGCTCCGACTAATGAACTTGCGGTAAACGAAGTAAAATATTTCGCAATACCTAACTGCTGTAATGTATATTTAAGTGACGGCGAGGTGTCGCTGATTACACCCATTTTATAACCGTGATTTTTAAAATATTCTAATACCTCTACAGTTTCTGCAAAAAGTGCTCGGTCGCCATTGCACCACAATTCATTAAACAGCAACTCTGCCCTGTTTTCTATATCGTGCTCAATACCCTCACCAATCAACAAATGTCGGTAAAATCTTTTAAAAAATTCCCTCTCATCATCAAGTGTTTTATACCAAGGCTTTTTGCCCTCACTCGCGAACTTAAAAAGGTTCATCATCTTTTCATAAGATAATTGAAACGGTTTGCAGCTCCATTCGCTGATTATTCGGTCGCGCCAATCTTCTTTTTGTTTATTAAAATATGTAAGCGTACCGTCACGGTCAAAAAATATAGCCTTATATTTCATTTTATTTACTCTCAATATACTCTTCCAAAATCTCACTCGCCGTGCGTACACATCGCACACATGGGCGCTCGTGATAATATTGCTCGGTTCTTGCTTCGGGAATACCGCCCTTTTCTTCTGTTTTTAATATATCACGACATATTATAGAGCCGTTCAGCTTAGCAAATTTATCACAAAGGTCGCGCGTCTGCTCATAATGCTGCATTTTTATTTCACTCGTTTCAGGTGTATCATAACCATAAAGCAACCCAAATGCCATAAGCATACCGCTGACTGCGCCGCATATCTCACGCTGGCGACCTACCCCACCACCAAAGGGGGCTGACATTTTAAGCGCCTGCGACTGTGAAAGTCCAACATCTTCTGCAAACGCACCAAGCACCGCCTGCGCGCAGTTATATCCGTCGGTAAATAATTTTACCGCAACTTCCGATTTTTTCATAATTATCACCTGAATATAATATAACACCTTATAATAGTTTTTTCAAGTTATCAAAAACTTAATATTGTTATTGCGATGGCAAAAATATAGTGCTATAATATCAACAAAGTTTGGATAGGAGTGATAATATGACCAATCGGGATATAATGAAAATCGCATTGCAACAATCAGCCATTGATTTTAATTGCAAACCTGATGACTTTTTAAAGCAAGAAAATATTATAACTCGTTCTATCAAAGACCCAAAAGCACGAAAATGCCTCCCCTTGCCGTTTGAATGCGATATGGTATCATACGGTAATAATATCGTAGTGCAAACAAGTGAAAGATTAGAAAAGGTTGTTAAAAATTACATAAATAAATTTGATACCGCACACGCTTTTGAAACACCGCACATCTACGCGCTAAATGAAGAATTATCACAATTTGGTATGAAGGTTTGTTTTATGGCAGAATACTATCTGCCTGATTTAGACCGACTTAAACCTCTGCATTGTAATTATGAATTGCGAATTTTACGTCAAAAAGATTTTGAAAATTTATACGTTGATGAATGGAGCAATGCGCTTTGTAAAAAGCGTAAAGAGCTTGATGTATTAGGAATTGGTGCCTATGACGGCGATAAGCTTGTCGGTCTTGCAGCTTGTTCGGCAGATTGTGACGATATGTATCAGATAGGTGTTGACGTTTTACCCGAATACCGCAAGCAAGGCGTTGCCGCCGCAACTACAAGTACACTTGCAACCGAAATTTTGAAATCAGGTAAGGTCCCCTATTATTGTACTGCTTGGTGTAATATTAAATCAGTGCGCAACGCAATTAAATGCGGTTTTGTGCCCGCTTGGGTTGAAATAACCGCCAGAGATATAGAATTTGTAAAAAAGATGAATAATGATTAAATTTTCTTATTGACAAAAAGCAAAAATTAATATATAATGTGTACTCGGTTAGCAAAACCAAATGACGAGGTGTGGCGCAGTTGGTAGCGCACTAGTTTTGGGAACTAGATGCCGCAGGTTCGAGCCCTGTCACCTCGACCATCGAAAAAAGCCCTAAAGTAGAGTTTATCCTCTATTTTAGGGCTTTTTGCGTGTTTTTATTTAGTGTTCAAAATCATTTTTTATGAATAAAATTTGCCACGACCACATACTATCCCACATTTGCGGTTTTCTGCAAAGTTTTGAATATATTTAATAATCAAGACATAATGTGGTTTGGAACTATCAGTTCACCTCCATCAAATTTTAATGCTTATATAATAACTTCATAAATTATATATTTGCCTTTTCGACAAAAAATGGTAGAATATTTTATGAGGTGATATTTATGGAATTTATTTCCGTCAGTATTAAAGCGATTTTAGAAAAGTATGCTGAACCTATAACATCAAAAATCTCGAATTTCGCAAAAAAGAATGGGAACAATTCAAAGTAGACTCTGATATCGCTTTTATAAAATATTTAAAAAATGCTTATGAAAAATACAGCAAAATTAAAACTATTTTATATCGTACTGAACCAAAATATATTTATGATTTTTTTGAACAACCTTATCTTTTAAAAGATGATATCAGAAAAATTTCTAGTTTCGACATAAATAACCTTTTGGATATTTCTCATTTTCTTATAATAAGCGGAACTGGTGGAATTGGAAAATCTACTTTTATGAAGCACTTGTTTATTAATGAACTATCTAAAAAAGATTTAATTCCTATTTTTATCGAATTAAAAGATTTAAACGATATTTCTAAAGATTATAATATTTCTGATTTTGTCTTCAATAAACTTTACAATTTGGGTTGTGATTTTAATAAGGATTATATAGAATAATATGTACCTTCTGTCAATTCATCATAACCGGCTGCCGAAGCAGTAACCGCACCAAAGCAAAGAAGAATCAAAGACAAAGCGCAAACAAAAAATCGCTTCAGCATTTCT
>CAYLXT010000074.1:0-6535 GCA_964387615.1 uncultured Ruminococcus sp. | reverse complement strand
AACCATTGACACTATATCTGGGCGCTATCTTTTTTATAAGCGTTACGGTAGTGCCTTTGCCCACACGCGACCGCACACGGATAGAATCCATAAACGACTGCATAACGGCAAAACCAAGTCCCGCACGTTCGCCGCCAACTGTGGTAAAAAGCGGTTCCATAGCTTTTTCCACATTTTCAATTCCGCAGCCGTTGTCGCGGATTTTAATTTTTATTATATTTGTGTTAGTGATTTCACCCGATATGTAAATCTTACCAAGACCTTCGCGATAAGCATGAACTATGCAGTTGGTCACTGCCTCGCTTACGGCGGTTTTGATATCATTTATTTCTTCGAGTGTAGGGTCAAGTTGCGTGGCAAACGCGGCAACGGTAGCGCGGGCAAAGCCTTCATTTGCCGAACGCGATAATAAATTCATACTAAATTTATTTATGATTTCCATATTCTAATCTCCTTTAACATTTGCATTCATCAATAGTCGCAAGTTTTTCAATGCCTGAAAGCCGCATTACTTTATAAATTTGCGGCGACGTACCCGTTATGTGCAGTTTTGCGCCACGGCGCGACAGGTTGCGATATCTGCCCATAACAAGACCTATACCCGAGCTGTCCATAAAGCTGACGCGAGTAAAATCCAGAACAAGCAGTGATGGCATATTAAGTTCTACTGCGTTGTCAATTTTTGCGCGTATCGCCGCTGCGGAATGATGATCTATTTCACCGCTTAAATAAGCGGTTGTTACCTCTCCGTTTACACTGATTTCTACCGACATGAAAACACCTCTTAAATTAAAATAAAAAAACAAGCTTCTAATATATTATAGAAGCTTGTCCGAGTAAAATTTGTCACATTGGATTGTCAGTTTTTAGTTCTTTTGGTTTTAAAAACGGTCTTATCTCGCTCGCAAGATAAAGTGAACCAAAAATAAAGATTGGTTTACCGTTTGATTTTTGTTTTGCTAAATCCAAAGCATCATTAAGCGAGTTTGCCACAAAAACATTGTTACAATGTTTCTTTGCCTCAATCGCCAACTCATCAGCAGTCAATGCGCGCGGAACTTCGGGTGTTACGCAAATTATGTTTTCACAGAAAGGCAAGGTTTTTGATAAAACCTCGCTGTAGTTTTTGTCACGCATTACACCAACAATTGCGGTACAACCGCTATGCTCGTTTAAGGCTGCTGTCAAAGCATCGGCGCCGTCGGGATTATGCGCACCGTCTATTACAATAAGCGGGTTTTGCGATATAACCTCAAGCCGAGCGGGTATAAAAGCGTTTTTAAGTCCTGCTTTTATATCATTTTCGCCGACAGGCAAACCGCAGTTTTTAATGGTTTCAATAGCGATAAGCGCATTTTCAATCTGAAAATTACCGCCAAGATAAGTTTCATAATGCGCATCGTTATAAGTAAAGCTATTGCCTAAAAGCGAAGTTTTTACATCTTTCAGATTGCTTTTGTCGGGCATTTTTACATTTAAAGAATGACTTTTAATAACCGATAAAGCCTCTGCAGGCTGATTATAAGAGGTAATAACATTATCTCCCTTTATTATACCGCATTTTTCCTCTGCAATTTGCGCCAAAGTATCACCCAAAACAGCGGTATGATCAAGGCCTATTTTTGTAATGACCGACACGAGCGGCGCAGGTATTACATTCGTTGCATCAAAGCGGCCGCCGAGTCCTGTTTCAAGCACAGCAACATCGATTTTATTTTCACTAAAATACAAAAAACCAACCGCGGTTATAAATTCAAACTCGGTAAGACTAACACCCGTATCAATAACCTTTTGTGATAATCGGCACAAATCGTCCTGACTTATGTATTCGCCACCGATTTGTATACGCTCGCAAAAATCGGTTATATACGGAGATACAAAAGCCCCTGCCTTATACCCTGCCGTCATAAGCACCGAAGACACAAATGCACAGGTTGAACCTTTGCCGTTGGTACCTGCAATGTGGATTGCCTTAAAATCATTTTGCGGATTATGGAGTTTCTCACAAACGTCACGCATCCGCTCAAGACCTGCTTTGTGCGAAAAAACGCCTAAAGAATGTATATAATTTAAAGTTTCAATATATTTCATAAAACACCAGAATTTTACTTGAAATTATTAAAAAGAGTTTCACATAATACTATCAAGGATGTTAATTCATCCTTTTTAATACGGTAAATATATTAAAACTTTATTTTACAATAATGAAAATATATTTGCCGCAATAAAAAAAGAGAGCCGGAATTTCTTGGCTCTCTTTTGAATTTTATTGTTTAACCAAGAGCCTTGATTTCGTTAATACTGTCTTCAATCATCTTGATTTTGTCAAGCGCCTTTGCAAGACCCTGTCTTTGCTGTTCTATAACAGCGGCAGGCGCCTTTGCCACAAAGCCCGCGTTGCCTAGTTTCTTTTCAAAGAACTCTTTGTCAACAATAGCCTTTTGCAAATCTTTATTAAGTCTTGCAAGCTCGCCTTCAATATCAACAAGCTCTTTCATTGGCATATAAATGGTAGCCGCATCAGTAACCACGCGAACCGCACCCTCGGCATCAAAGCTATCGCCAACCTCTACTTCCGAAGCACTTGCCAGTCGGCAAATGTATGAAGTTCCTGTGCTGAAGGTATCGGCAAAGTTAGTCTGGATACAAACCTTGGCCTTTTTAGAGGGTGGAACATTCATCTCTGCTCTGCGGTTTCTGATAGCTTTAATAACAAGCATAATCTTTTCAAACTCTGTTTCTTCTGCCGAGAAGTTAAATTCTTCGCAGAATTTTGGCCACTCGGTTACCATAAGCGCTTGCTCGTCACCGTGTGGCATTGTTTGCCAGATTTCTTCGGTGATAAACGGCATAAACGGATGCAAGAGAGCGAGTGTATTTGTAAATACGTAAACAAGCACGCTGCGAGCGGTATTCTTAGCCTTTTCATCTTCGCCGTTTAAGCGTGCTTTGCAGATTTCGATATACCAGTCGCAGAATACATCCCATATAAAGTCATACAGCTTTTGTACCGCCATACCGAGCTCGAAACGATCAAGATTTTCGGTAACGTCACGAACGAGTGTATTGTATTTAGAGATAATCCATTTGTCTTCAAGTGCTAAATCGTCGATGTTTATTGGCAATACATTATCATTTTCAAGATTCATAAGAATAAATCTTGCCGCATTCCAGATTTTGTTTGCAAAGTTACGGCTGGCTTCAACTCTCTCAGGTATATAACGCATATCATTACCGGGACTATTACCTGTAGCAAGTGAGAAACGAAGCGCATCAGCACCATAGGTATCAATTACTTCAAGTGGGTCAACACCGTTGCCCAAAGATTTTGACATTTTTCTACCCTGACTATCACGAACGAGACCATGAATAAGAACGGTATCAAACGGCACCTCACCCGTGTGCTCAATGCCTGAGAACATCATACGCATTACCCAGAAAGGAATAATGTCGTAACCCGTAACAAGTGTGTTCGTAGGATAATAATGCTTTAAATCTGCGGTTTCATCAGGCCAACCAAGAGTTGAAAACGGCCAAAGTGCCGACGAAAACCAAGTATCAAGAGTATCAGGATCCTGAACTATCTTTTCACTACCACAGTGAGCGCACTTGTGAGCATCCTCACGCGAAACGGTAATCTCGCCGCATTCTTCACAGTACCAAGCGGGTATGCGGTGTCCCCACCAAAGCTGACGAGAAATACACCAGTCGCGAATGTTTTCAAGCCAGTGGAAATAAACCTTCTCAAAACGCTGGGGAACAAATTTAGTCTCGCCGTTTTTAACAGCGTCAATAGCAGGTGTAGCCAAGGGCTTCATCTTTACAAACCACTGTTTTGAAACTGCAGGTTCAACGGTGGTGCCGCAACGGTAGCAGGTACCAACGTTATGTGTATAATCCTCTACCTTAACGAGTGCGCCCTCTGCTTCCAAATCAGCAACGATTGCTTTACGAGCCTCATAACGGTCCATACCGGCATATTTAGGATAATCTGCAACGATTTTTGCATCATCGGTCATTACACAGATAACGGGCAGATTGTGACGAAGACCTACCTCAAAGTCGTTGGGGTCGTGCGCAGGTGTAATTTTAACAACACCTGTACCGAAATCCATTTCAACATAATCGTCGGCAACAACCGGTATCTTACGGTGAACGATTGGCAAATCAAGCTCTTTACCGATTAAATCCTTATATCTTTCGTCATTGGGGTTTACTGCTACAGCAGTATCACCAAGAAGTGTTTCGGGACGGGTTGTAGCAAGCTCTAAATAACCGCTACCGTCGGCAAAAGGATAGCGTAGGTGCCAGAAATGTCCTGCCTGCTCCTCGTACTCAACCTCAGCATCGGAAATAGAGGTCTTACAATGTGGGCACCAGTTGATAATGCGCTCGCCACGATAGATAAGACCCTTTTCGTAAAGGTTTACAAACACTTCGCGAACAGCTTTGTTGCAACCCTCATCGAGTGTAAAACGCTCACGATCCCAGTCGCAAGAAGAACCAAGCTTTTTAAGCTGCTCAATAATTCTGCCGCCGTATTGACGCTTCCACTCCCAAGCGCGTGTAAGGAATCCATCACGTCCGATATCTTCTTTGGTGATGCCTTCTTTTTTCATTGCTTCAACAATTTTAGCTTCGGTTGCAATAGACGCGTGGTCGGTACCAGGAAGCCAAAGTGTGTCGTAGCCCTGCATACGCTTAAAGCGGATAAGAATATCCTGCAAGGTGTTATCAAGCGCGTGACCCATATGAAGCTGACCCGTGATGTTTGGTGGCGGAATAACTATTGTATAGGTATCCTTGCCTTCCTCGCATTTTGCGTGAAAGTATTTGCCGTCAAGCCACATTTTATAAATGCGGTCTTCAACATCTTTTGGATCATATTGTTTTGCGAGTTCTTTATTCATAAATTTACCAACTCCAAAGGTAATGTATAATTTTAAAATAAATGCAGATATTAAATATTGTCAGCCACGAGTAACGGCGTTTGCATTTCGGGGCGGACAGCCGCCCGAGGTGCATTTTTTGCCTTACCAACAGGCTAAGACATTAAGCGTTTCGGACGGTTTTTTATTTTACCGCTAAAACCTTTATATGTCAAGTGCGGTTTGCGTAGCTTTTCCCGTTTGGGGTAAAGCGCCTGCCGCGGGCAGATTCTTTGTGCGGTAGCGATGCGGATTATCAAGCGAATCCTTTACATAAGGCTCTGCTGTAAATATGCGTTGACCCTTCTTCTGAGTCATAACCGCAATGCCGCCATTATCTTTGGTAGCCTTTGCGGGAACCATAGCGGTATTTACCAAGAGCATACGATTGTTTGTGGATTTAAGCAAAATATCACAATCCTCTTTAAAATAAAGAATTGTATGAATTTTGTGTTTTTCGCAATATGCTTTTATAAGCTTTTTGCGGTTAGTTTTGGTCTCGTAAGATTTTAATGGAACCTTAGCAATTCTACCGTTATCAAAAACAAATATCATAAAGCCCGAATAATCTTTGGTGTGGACCATATAAAGACTTGATTCGCCCTCGTCATAACCAAGCTTACCACCCACAAAGTCACCAAGCGCACTTGCCTTGCCGTCAGCAAAGTCAATTACACGGCTTTTATAAACTTGAGCATTTGTAGTAAAGAACAATAAATCGTGAGCGTTGGTCGACTCTATCACCTGCGTGATTTCATCGCCCTCTTTAAGCTTTTGCTCACCGCTCATACGAAGTGAAAGTGGCGTAATCTTTTTAAAGTAACCGTCTTTTGTAAAGAAGAGTGTTACAGGCGAATCGTCTATAATCTCTGCTTCTTTTTCATCACTTTCAACTTCAGAAGAAATAATCTGTGTCTTACGGTCACGACCATATTTTTTGATAACCTCTTCAAGTTCCTTAACTATTATCTTCTTGATTTTTGCTTTAGAATCAAGAATAGACTGCATTTCTTCAATCTCTTTTTCTAAATTTTCAATTTCGTCAAGGCGCTTTAAGATGTATTCGCGGTTTAAGTGACGTAGCTTTATTTCAGCCACATATTCAGCCTGAATTTCATCAATGCCAAAACCAATCATAAGATTTGGTATAACCTCTTTTTCTTCCTTTGTATCGCGGACAATTTTTATTGCCTTATCAATATCAAGAAGGATTTTCTCCATACCTTTAAGAAGATGCAGCTTACTCTGCGCCTTTTCAAGCTTAAAGTAAACCCTGCGGCGTACGCATTCGCTACGGAATGCCACCCACTCACTGATTATATCTTTTACACCAAGCACCATAGGACTTGACGCGATAAGAATATTAAAGTTACAAGAAAAACTATCCTGCATAGGTGTCATTTTAAAAAGCTTTTTCATAAGCTTGTCAGGGTCAACACCGCGCTTTAGGTCAATAGTAATCTGAAGACCGCCCAAGTCCGTTTCGTCACGGATATCATTGATTTCGGTAATCTTTTTTGCCTTGACAAGATCAATTACCTTTTCAATAATAGCTTCGGTTGTGGTGGTAGGTGGAATTGACTTTATATCTATGCAGTTGTTGGACT
>CAYLXT010000073.1:0-6677 GCA_964387615.1 uncultured Ruminococcus sp. | reverse complement strand
GCGATAGCAAATAGAACGACAAAACGTCGTACTCTTCACAAAATTCTTCCATTTCGGATATCGCGACAAAGCGGTCAATCGCAAGGCTGATTGTCGTAAAGAAATCGGCACCACACAAAGACCGCACGTCTTTGGTATCGTATTGGTGCTTTTCGGGGTTGTCCAGGTGGCAAAGGTAACGTGCGTAACCCCTGATAGACTTGACAACCTCGCAACCAACGCCGCCGATAGTTTCAAAAATGGCTTTGGCTTGGTCGGTTGTCTTTACACCGTCAAACATTATGATGACGTGATAATGCGGCTTTTTCTGCTCGCCCGTCGGGTTTACGTCTTGGTCGTGCAACGGAGAAATAAACGCGGGCACGAGATGGTCGGTCAGGATATCCTGCCAATGTTCAGGAGCCGACTCAGGATAAACAACGGTCGCAAAATTACGGGTGCGACCTGCGCCCGATTTTTCTTTTTTTGCTTCTTTTTCTTTCATAGTGAGCAATCCTTTTCTTTTGATTTTTTGAACAATGAACAATGAACACAAGGGGGGTGTCGTAGTGACCCCCCCTTGTCACTGTTGATAGAAGACTGATTAACCTATCAGCCGAAGGGTTATTCGGTAGCCAAATCAACCGTTTGCACCGATGGTTTAGTTGGGGATTGTTTCACACCTAAACCACGAAGAAAGCCGTCTTCAAAAGAAGCTTCTTTTTTTGGAGCTTCTTCTGATGGGGTTTCAACGTAAGACAAACACAAGAGATTATCAATGTGATTGTAAAGTGCTTCGCATTCACTACGAAGCTTAAAAAGTTCTTCCGTTGGAATCGGTGCTATTGCCAAAATCTTCATTTTTTTGCCTCTCCTTTCGTTTTTTGTGATTTTCGCGGGATATTTCTCGAATTGCTCCGCGGCGCGTTCCTCACCCCAAAATTAAGGGGATATCGTCGCGCGCTTATCTTCCGACAGCTTCGCTGCCGTAAGATTTTCAATGTATGCTCGCCTACGGTGTTGCGCCCCGTAGGTCGCAAGTGCCCCCCGGGCACGGCTACGCTCCGCGTTACGCCCACCGTTTTTATCCGCCGTCGGCAACGGTGCTTTTCGTGCTTCGCGGCGCACGGCACCGTGCCTCATGGGCGGGGCTCGCCCGCGCCTTTATGCGCTAAAACGCGTTACCCCGCGGCTTCGGGCAAGGCTTCGCTTCCGCTACCAAAAAACTCCACTTGTTACAAGGGTTTTACAAGCGGCTTCGCCGCCCTTGTAACCGTTCCGTTTTTTGTTGCTCCACCCTTGCCTCCCCAACGCGTTTTTTTGCGCGCGGCGCTCCGTGCGGCGGGGTTCGCGGCGGCGCTTCGCTTCGCCGCGGGGGTGTGCGTTCCACACCCCGCCGCACTTATAGGGCGTTGCTTCGCAACGGGTTGTGTAATGCGTTAGTTTTCCACTAACCACTCCCCCCGCCCTCGCCACCATTGGCGAGGGGGCGCCAGGCTGTCGCTCGGTGGCGGTTGTTTGCGGCTCTTACGTCGTGGGTGTGTGCAACGTTTCAGCCTCTTTTGCTGACAAGGTGGTTTGTCGGCTATAATCAAGTCCGCGAACAGTGACGAAAATTTGTTCTTGACTTTTGCCCGCTACCGTGCTATTGTATTTATGCCAGGCTGAGCAATCAGCAAGCAACACCCACACGCCCACGGGTATCAGAGCGGCGACCTGGTACCCGGTGTTGTTAGCCGACATTACGGTTTACTGTTTAAGCGCGACATCCTTTTTGGGTCCCCATTTCTTCACCCCGCGCTTAAACCTTCGGAAACGAAAAAGACCACACCATTTGGTGTGGTCTTTTCCTTTTTGAGAACATCAAAGACAAAGTAATTGCATATCTATACCCTGAACCCCCGCCAACCATACAAAACGCAAACGCATTTTGTATAATTCGCAATTAGATTTCAGGCGTCTATACTGCTAATACACTTTTATATTCCCTATAGATTGTTTCTATAGGTTTTATTTGTTTTGTGGATAATTATATACGATTATACGCATAAGATCATCAATAAATTCATTCCAACATTCAATTTTAATTTCGCTTCGCAAGATTTCGTAATAATCCAAACTATCTAAAGGTCTGTAACGACGGATTTCGTTTATCTGTTGTTTTTCTATTTCAAATTGATTGGATTTGTTGTATAGATATACAATTACTTTATCTTTAATGTTCACGCTCACTCACCTGCCTTGTTGTGTCTGAGCCTGAAATCTAATCGCTGATTAAAAATACGCAAATTCGTTTACCGAATATATTGATTTATTACCGATTTCTTTGTATAATGGCATTGTAATATTATTTTATGGAGGTTATTTAATAATGTTTATTGAAGAACGACATAATGAGATTGCAAAAATAATAATCAAGACAGGTAAAGTTACCATTTCGGAAATTACCGAAAAATATGGTATATCAGACGAATCAGCACGCCGCGACCTACGTATACTAGAGCAAAAAGGTATTTGTAAAAGAACTCACGGCGGTGCCATATTACCTGTTCAGGTAGGTTTTCGTCCGCCAGCTAACCGAGATTTTGATAATATGCCAATATATAATAATTACAATGAAATCGCAAAAGCTGCAGTATCAAAAATACAAGAAAACGATGTTATTTATCTACCAAGCGGTTCATTTGGCTCTATAATGGTGAGCCTATTGCCAAGGGATATTTCTTATACTTTGGTTGTTAATTCTGTTGATATGGGTAAAGCGCTACGCGATTTTGACAATATAAATGTTTATATCGTGGGTGGAAAAATGCGTAAAAGCGGCTCTTTGGTTGACAGTATGGCAACCGAGTTTGTAAGTCGCCTGCATTTTGATATTTGTTTTATTACCGGTGCCGGTTTAACTGCGGATTTTGGATTATCAAACGGAACCGATGAAACCGCAAGTTATCAGCGCGCAGTTATTAAGAACAGCCGTAAAAAAATTTTGATTATTCCAAGCAGTAAGATCGGTGTAAACGCTTTTGTAAAAGTATGCGATATTACCTGTTTTGATGAAATTATCACTGATTGGGACTGTGTTGATGAAGAAAAAACCGTAATATCTGATAAAGGAATAAATTTAACGATTGTAGAGGAATCAAAATGAATCGTGGGTTTAAATTGCGAAATATGATTCTCGATAAGTATGATAGCCTGCGGGCGTTTGCTATCGAAGCGGATATACCCTACTCTACTTTAATGACTCTGCTTTCGCGTGATATCGGCGGCGCGTCATTTGATACGATAATTCATATCTGTAAAAAGTTAGATATTGACCCGAACGAACTGTAATATTAAAAGAGAGAAGTCAAAATTTGAGGCTTCTCTCTTTTATTTTGCAAGTGGATGAAATTTAGCATACGACTGCACATATTTGCTTTTAAGCATTTGCGCATAGATTTGTGTTGATGATATATCAGAGTGTCCAAGCATATCCTTTATATCTTTGAGCTGTGCCCCGTTTTCAAGCAAGTGAGCAGCAAACGAGTGTCGTAATGTGTGCGGCGTAATATCTTTCTTAATTCCGGCTTTGTCAGCATAATATTTTATAATCTTCCAAAATCCCTGACGTGACATAGGTTGTCCGTTCATATTGGTAAAAAGATGATCTTCGTCGCTGTTTTGAACCAATGCAGGTCGCGCGATTGAACAATACTCGGTAAGGTGCTTGTTAGCGGCAGGATAAACAGGAACTATACGCTCGTGCTTGCTGTTGTGCATATGTATAATACCAATCTGCAGATTGATGTCATTTATGCTAAGCTCAATAAGTTCAGATACTTTAATTCCTGTGGCATATAATAACTCAAGCATAGCCTTGTCGCGAATGCTTTTATAGTCATTGCCGTCAGGCTGTGAGAGCAAAAGCACAATCTCTTTTGAATCAAGCACATCAGGTATTTTTCGTGTGGTCTTTGGTCCTTTTATATCTTTGGTAGGATCGGTATCAATAACGCCCTGTGATAACAAGAAATTAAAATATGAATGAAGTGATGCTACAATTCTTGTTTTTGTAGCGTCGGATTTACCGATAAAGGTCAGATATTCAATATATTTAATGATATAATTTTCATTAACCCTTTCAATGCTTTTGGCACCGTTTTGTGAGCAGTATGAGATAAACTGATTAACATCGCGCAAATACGCATCTAAAGTGTTTTTAGAGCATTTTTTTGTGGTTTCAAGATACCTTTTGAAAAGCTCTAAACATCCGTTACCCATTACTACTCACCTGCCTTTGTGTTAAAAGTTGAAAAAATTTAAAAAGAATATGTTAAGTATAATCTCAAGCGAAGCGCAAATAAGCGAAACGCCAATAAAAATTAAATATTTAATGCAATAGTTTTTGAAGTTCAAATAAAGACTTGCCGGTTTACTGCGAGGTAGCGTCAGCTTTGCAATTAGAAGCGAAAAATCAGTAGCATACCTTGCCGCAAAAAAGCAACATAAAGTAAATATAACGGATGGCGGTATAAAAATAATTGCGTTAAATGCGATACCGCTAAGGCTGTGTTTGCCGTAAAGATATGATGTAACACAACCGAAGAGTATTCCCTGCCATGCTGTTATAAACGGCGTAGTGGCAACGCCCAGCATTGATGTGCCTGATAAAAAATATAAAACCAAAACTGTCAAATATCTAAAAGTGCAAATCAATAACTTTTTGAAAAAAGTATTTGTCGTATGTAGTGATATATAATCTTTAAAAAATTCTTCAGTATATTCAAAAAGTTTACTGTTTTTTGATAAAACGGTTGAGCCTATTGCAATGCCTGCGATAAAAACAACACATAGCATAATAAAAATCTTATTAAGGGTTACATAATCAAGCACTTTAAAACGCTTAAGATTCAATATAATTCCTTTTTTCATAGTAACATCTCCTTTGAGATATTATATGAAAAACAGGGACAAGATATGTTCTACTATATTTTGATGATCGCGAATTGTAATAAACAATATCTTGTGAAGTTATGTCTTTATGTCAACTGTATTTAAAAATAAGAAGCGCGCAAAAAATGCACGCCAACAAAAGCCGCTTATTATTTATACAACAAAAAGAATTTTATGTCAACTACAATTTTGTAACCTTTTAAAGCTTTATGTAAACTGATTATGTAAACCACACAAAATATATTGCCGCGGTAATTATGTAAACCACAATTTATTGTAAAATACCTCTTTAAAAAATATTTTTTTATGTTATAATTATTTTAATAAATCAACGAGGTGTTAATATGAAAAAAACGGTTATTATTACAGGCGCATCAAAAGGTATTGGTGCCGCAACAGCTATTTTGTTTGCAAGAAAGGGTTATAATGTTGTAATAGGTTATAACGATTCATATCAGCTTGCAAAGATGCTCTCCTCTTCCCTATCGTCACAGGGCTACAGCGTAATGCCTTTTAAGGTTAATGTAACCAATAAATTAGAAACCGATCTGCTTATAAAGGAAACAGTTTATAAGTTTGGCGCTGTAGATGTGCTTATTAATAATGCGGGTGTGGCTCACAGTGGTCTTATTACTGACACAGACGAATTTGATTCTGATAGAATATTTGATATAAACCTTAAAGGTGTATATAACTGCTGTAAATCAGTTACACCAATTATGGTAAATCAAAAGAGTGGTAAGATTATAAACATTTCGTCTATGTGGGGTCAGGTTGGCGCTTCGTGTGAGGTTGCTTACTCCGCGGCAAAAGCGGGTGTAATAGGTCTTACCAAAGCGCTCGCCAAAGAGCTTGCCCCAAGTGGTATTACTGTTAATTCTATTGCGCCCGGTCTTATTGAAACATCAATGAACTCAAATATCAGCGTTGAAGATCTAAACGCTTTTGTAGAGGATATTCCCCTTGGTCGTATGGGTAATGCCGATGAAATTGCAGCAACTGCATTATTCCTTGCATCTGAAAGCGCCGATTATATCACCGGTCAGGTCATTGGCGTTAACGGCGGATATGTAATGTAAAATTTTATGGACGACCAATGGTCGCCCATAAATACAAATATACAATTCACTATGTAGGGGCGTGCATTGCACGTCCGAATGGGGTCTTATATGAAAACTTTAGATATTTATGGCGATAACCGTTTTGAAACCTATACAAAAATCAGAGAAGCCTGTCGTGGTGTTGTGATTAAAGATGATAAAATATTATTAAGCTACGAAACCCAAAACGATATGTATAATATTCCCGGTGGCGGTTTGGAACAAAACGAAAGTTATGAAGAATGTTGTGCTCGTGAGGTTACCGAAGAAACCGGTGTTAAGGTTGAAGTAACACAAAAATATTTTCTAATCAACGAGTATTACGAAGAATGGCTTTTTATCAGTCATTATTTTGTTTGCAAATGTATCGGTACTGCCGAGATAAAACTATCTCAACGAGAAATCAATGTCGGTATGGAACCACGATGGGTTACACTACAAGATGCAATAGAAATTTTTTCAAAGCATCAGGACTATGCAGCAACAGATGAAGAAAAAAGAGGAATATATCTTCGTGAATATAATGCACTGAAGGCTTTTACAGAATTAACGGCGGATATGTAATGTAAATATATAGTGATGTCATTGCGAGGAGCCTTGTGACGAAGCAATCCGTAATATCCTTATAAGAGAACGGATTGCCGCGCTTCGCTCGCAATGACA
>CAYLXT010000072.1:0-6689 GCA_964387615.1 uncultured Ruminococcus sp. | reverse complement strand
CATACCTGTATATCTACATAACATCAAGATATTCTATAATTATAGCTATTCTATTGCGAAAGTAAGGTTGAGTAATATAGGATATTTTAAGGGTTGGTACTTTAAATGCAGTACTCAAGATAATACGATAGCATTTATACCTGCATATCATTATAGCAATAATAAAAAATCTGCTTCTCTACAAATAATAACCGATAAGAAGGCCATAAACATACCCTTTGACAAATTAGAATATTCCGAAAAACCATTGTGCGTAAAAACAGGTAATTGCATCTTTTCTCACGAAGGAGTATTTCTCGATTTTAAAGATGATGGATTAACGCTTGAGGGCAAGATTTGTTTTGAAGAACTTTCACCGATTAATTATGATATTATGGGACCGTTTAAGTATGTTCCGTTTATGCAGTGTCGACATAGCGTACACAGTATGTGTCATAAAATTAACGGTGAAATTAAGGTAAATGAGCAACTTTATAAATTTGAAAATGGCATAGGATATATTGAGGGCGATTGCGGACGTTCTTTTCCAAAAAAATATATTTGGACGCAATGCTGTTTTGATAATAACTCACTGATGTTATCAGTAGCGGACATACCCTTTTTAGGAATTCATTTTACAGGTATTATTGGTGTTGTTTTTCTTAATGGAAAGGAATATCGAATCGCAACCTATCTTGGTGCAAGAATAAAACAAGTTGACAAAAATACTGTTACGGTAAAGCAAGGAAACTTTGAGTTGACAGCCAAGCTGCTAAAAAAGAACGCACAACCACTTGCGGCTCCCACAAACGGTGATATGTGTAGAACCATACACGAAAGTGCATCTTGCGAAGCATATTATCGATTTTGTCATAAAAATAAAGTGTTATGTGAGTTCACCACTGATAAAGCAAGCTTTGAATTTGAATATTGACACAAAATGGCTAAAACCCGCTTAAATAGCGGGTTTTCGGGGTGTTTTATATTGAATTTTCACGGCAGGTTTGGACCTAATTTATAGTATTAGTTAACCCGCCGTGGCCTGCGTCAATTATAACTGTATATGCTGCATCTACAGTAGTATCAGCATCAATAAAATCGTGTTTTATATAACTGAATGCGGCAATCAGACAAATAATACCGAGTAAACATAACTGCGGTATAAATCTTTTACGTAAATTCACGGCAAACGCTCCTTAATTATTATATAACCCTTGCAGTTTTATTGCAAGTTAAACCTATCTATTAATAATATGCATTTGATTTTGCTTTTTATAAGTTGATTTTATAGCTATTATTGTACAAAATACGGACAACAAAATCTTGAGCCCCACTATAACTATAAAAGTGGGGCTCAAAATTTTTAGGAAAGGAATGATATTAAACAAATTAATATACAGTTTTAATAACCGAAGTGGTTACCGTTATTAAACGCTTCTGTGTCGGGGGTTACAATATCTTTGCGACCCTCTGCTTGATATACTCTTAAATATTCAATTTCAAGAGTAGTTTTATCTGCGTTATTGTAATCCAACAAGTCGGTAAACAAAGTGGTTTCATCGGAAGTATGGTACTGATTAGATGTATAGTAGATATTATCAATCAAGAAAAATTGATGTTGATTAGCAACCTCAGCATTTGAAAGCGCTGCATCTAATTCGGATAAAGAATCAACTTTTGGCACAAATCCTCAATCGTACCGAAAAAATAAAAACTAATATCTGATATATAAAAAACGTATGAGCATATATAACCCATACGTTTTTATTTTACTGTTTACCGTGCAATGCTTTTAGCAAATTTTCAGAAAAGTATGAACAATAATACCTTTAATTAATTTACCCGAATGTCATATAACTCTATACCTAAAGTGCCGTATTTTGCTATTTGCTCTTCAGAATAATACTGCTGCATATCGGTGTAATGGGCGGTTTTAAGTTCGTCGGCAGTATATCCGCATTTATCGAGCGGTAAAACTGCGTAAAGAGCCTTAAAATCAGCAAATTTATGTAGCGCTTTTACTTTAGCTGTTATGATATCTTTATTTTTAATGCAGTTAAAAACGATGGTATCATCAACGCTTATCTGTTGCCGCTTTTCATCATTAAGCCGCAGTTCAATGGTTTTGCTACCGTCAGCGATTGAGTAAAAGGCATCACGCCATAGTTTCATATAGTGGGTCATAGTAATTACTCCTTTTAGTTTTTAAAAAACATTGCTATAACGGGCATACGATTATATGTATTTTAATTTTAAAAAATTCTCTGCATCCTCTATTACTTTATCACAACCGTTGGGCAGAGTTTGTTTGGCTTTTTCATTGTCAAGCCACTCAAAGCTTATTATTTCGTTGTGGTCTATATCAAGCTCTCCGTTATATTCAGCAAGAAACAATACCACCGTTTTTTGTTTTTCGCCCGACCTTGTGCGAAATTTGTAATTAATTTTGGTTTTAAAACCGTCAATAAGCTCTGCTTTTATGCCTGTTTCTTCAAACAGTTCGCGCAGTGCGCATTCTTCTTCGCTTTCAAAAGCCTCTAAATGTCCTTTGGGTACGCTATATGTACCCGAAAGATTTTGCAAAAGGCAAAGATATTCTCTTTTTTCGTTTGCAGTTCTAAAAACCACAACGCCGCAGGATTTTTGGTAAATTGCCTCAATGTGTGTTTTATAATACTGCTCCTGAAAATGAATAGACTCAGCGATTTGCGCTTGATTAAAAATAATACCTTCGGGCGCGGCGATAAGCTTGTCCTCGATATCGTTTTCACGGTGAACAATACCGATAACCTTTGCACGATATTCGGTAACAGGCTTGTCCACACCCAGCAAATACACATCAAGCTCTTCGCCGTCACCGCCCAAAACATCGGGAATATAGCCGTAGTTTATGGGGTATGTCAAAGTGTATTTTTCTTTTTTATGAACATAACCTATCGGGCGGTCGATTTTAATATCAACCGTTTTGCTGAGGTATGATTTTACAAGTGCCTTACGAAGAGTATAAACAATAAAATCGTGTTTGCCTTTAAGATATTTTTCTCTACCATTATCAATGGGCGCTTCTTTGGCAAGCGACACCTTTAAATCCTCGTATTGCTTTGCTATATCGGGGTTTTGATTTAAATAATCACGAAAATTTATATAGTTTATCCAATCCATGCTGTCGGTCTTTACAATATGGATGAAGTGAGTCTGCAACTCGCCTGTGCCGTCATAAAGACTGCCTGATGCAAACAGCAATTGCTCGCCGAGGTCTGAATTCGGGCGGTAGTAAAAACCTGCGTCTTTTAACTGTTCTTCAAACATAAGAACTGCATCAAAGCTATCTACTGCAACAGCAATATCAATAATCGGTTTTGCCTTTATTGTTCTAATTGCGGTGCTGCCCACGTGCTGAATATCACGAATTACGGAATCTAATATGTTTTTTAGACGAATAATTGTGTTTTGAGCCTCAGTTTCCCACTCTTTTTGATGATCGCACAAAGCAACCGTTCCGCGTTTTAAGCCTATCATACAAGCATCCCCCACTATTTATTTAATTTTAGCACAAACTAAAAATTATTTCAATATGAATTGTAGAACACCAATATTAACAAATAACACTTGAAAGTTTTGGATTTTCAAATTATAATGAAAACAACAAAATGTTTTTAGGAGATTATATATGGAAAAAAACGCATCAGGCGCGGGTGTTGCACGTGGCGGACTGTTCAGTACATCTGAAATTAAAATTTTAATATGCTATATTTTAAATGCTATTGATGAGCCGGTTCCTGTTGATATGCTGGCTAATGTGTTGCACTACGAGGGTCTTGCTAACGCATTTGAGGTAAGTGACGCTGTTGTATCCCTTTCCGCAAGCGGTCAGATTGTTGCTACCGATGAAGCCGAGCAAACCTATGCCATAACTGATAGCGGTCGCAATACTGCACAAACGCTTAAATCCTCGCTTTCTTCTGTGGTAAAGGAACGCGCGTACTTAGCAGTGATGAAAATGTTTGCCAAATTTAAAAACGCAAAGGACAACCACTTTGAAATTACACACGAAAACGGAGCGACATATCTTAGCTGTTCAGCAATTGACGGCGGCAAACCGTTTATCACCGTAAAATTACTTATAACCGATGAAGAACAAGGAAATCTTATCAGAGAAAAATTTTTGGAAAACCCATCGGCAATTTATTCAAAAATAATTGAAATGCTGACACAGTAAACATTATAAAGCTAAATTCGCCTTTGGCGAGCTAAATTGACTTACAGTCAGCTAAATTCCTACGGAGCTAAATGTGTCTTTCGACGCGCTATACACGAATTTTATTTAGCTTCACATAGTGATATTTTGCTATGCAAAGCATAATTTAGCTGTTGCGATAGCAACAATTTAGCTTTTTTATATATACTTTTTATGTTTATTTTTGTTGACCCCCATTATACCTCCGACAAGTGACGACAGCGTCACAATAATAAAATGAAACAGTGTGTTGAGCGACAGTCCGTTGCCAAGTATTAGTGACAACGCTGTAATTGCCGTAAACACAACACTACCGATAATCAGCCCCACAAGATATCCCTTATCGCCTATTTTTTTGGCAGTATACTGACTTGCAATAAAACTGCCGACGGCAAGACTGATTGTGGCAAACGGTGTGGCATAGGCGCGTTCTATATTAAAAAATAACAAAACAGCCGAAAACACAAGCATTGTCACCACAGTCGCCAACACACCCAAAACAGCGCCCTTTATATATGCAGATTTTTTATTTATATTATTTTTTTTTGAAAATTCAGCAGACATAAAAATCCCTCCGCTTAAATTATATAAGCAGAGGGAGCTTTTTATTACTTATTTACCTGCCACATCATCGTGAACGGTAAGATTTTGCTGCATAGCCCAACGAGCAATGGTCATTTTGCTGTGGTCGCTCTTTGACTCGATAACGATTGCATCTTCTTTTAAAGAAATTACTCTGCCGTAGATGCCGCCGATGGTAAGAATCTCGTCACCAACCTGCAAATTTTCGCGCATTTTCTTTTCTTCCTTCTCCTTCTTTTTCTGAGGACGGATGATAAAGAAATACATTGCCAAGAACATAACGCCGAACATAAGTATTGGCATAAGCATTGAACCTACACCGCCTGTTGTTGTGGCACCTGCCGCACTTGATGTTGAATCTGCCGCAGCATCTAATAAAATCCAATTAAAATTCATAAGTTTTAAACCTCCAAAAATATTAACAAAGACATTATACAAAATAGTTTTAGTAATTGCAAGGGAAATTTTGTAAACTAACAATTAAATGCGGTTTCCCAATATTTTTTCCTTTTCTGCTTTAAAAGCAGCAAAACGGTCTTCATCAATTGCCTTACGGATATCCTCCATAAAATGATTATAAAACCAAAGGTTATGAAGCACCAACAGTCTTTGCGACAGCATTTCAGTGCTTTTAAGCAGATGACGGATATACGCCTTGCTGTAACGCTGACATACAGGACAACCGCACTCGTCGTCAATTGGTGTCATATCGTACTCGTACTTTTTGTTATTAATATTTATAATACCCTTTGATGTAAACAAATGACCGTGACGCGCATTGCGGCTTGGCATTACGCAGTCAAAAAGGTCAACGCCGCGCTCAACAGCGTTAAGAATATTAAGCGGTGTGCCTACACCCATAAGGTAACGGATTTTATTCTGTGGCATATGTGGGGTTACGTGTTCAATAACGTCATACATAACCTCAGCAGGCTCACCAACAGCAAGACCGCCAATAGCATAACCGTCTAAATCAAGGTCGGCGATTTCTTTCATATGATTAATGCGCAAATCATTAAAAGTACAACCCTGATTAATACCAAAAAGCATCTGTTCACGATTGATAGTACTTTCAAGCGAATTTAGCTCGGTCATCTTTGCCTTACAACGCTTAAGCCAACGGGTAGTACGCTCGCAAGAAGCCTTTGAATAACTGTACTGCGCAGGATTTTCAACACATTCGTCAAACGCCATTGCAATGGTTGAACCTAAGTTTGACTGAATCTGCATACTCTCTTCGGGCCCCATAAAAATACGCTTGCCGTCAACGTGGCTGTTAAAGGTTACGCCTTCTTCCTCGATTTTTCGTAACGCCGCGAGTGAAAACACCTGAAATCCGCCGCTATCGGTAAGAATAGGACCGCCCCAAGTGGTGAATTTATGAAGTCCGCCACAGTCACGAACAACCTCGTCACCGGGGCGCACATGCAAATGATAGGTGTTGCTAAGCATTACCTGACAGCCGATTTGTTTTAAATCCTCGGCAGACACGGCTCCCTTTATTGCACCCGCTGTTGCAACGTTCATAAAAGCAGGTGTCTGAACTGTGCCTCGGTTGGTAGTAAATTCACCACGACGCGCACCGTTTTTATCACTGATTAATTTATACATAAAATCTCCTTAAAACCGGGACGATGTGGGCATCGTCCCCTACAATTATAAAATCATAGCATTTTCGAAGTCTATGAGATATGCGAAAAAATTTTTTATAATACGTCGGCGAAGCCGACACCAAACTTCTTCACTATTACCTCTTACTTAATACCTGCTCATCCATTATAGGATGAGCATAGCATCACCGAAGTTTACGTGATATGTGACGATTGGTAATTTCTTTTACCGATTGGTAATATTACCGTATTCCCGTTTCATAGCCTCAATTGAAACAACC
>CAYLXT010000071.1:0-6801 GCA_964387615.1 uncultured Ruminococcus sp. | reverse complement strand
ATCTGCTAAGCGAATCGCAAAACCGACACCTGCAGGTAAGTTGTAATCTTTTGCCACTGCTTAACGAAATTTACAAGGTATATAAATCGCACCACGCTACCGATACCAAGGGTGAATCTCTGACGCAACAAATAGTAAGGTATATCAACAACCACATAAACGATAACCTGACGCTTGATACAATATGCAACAGGTTTTATATAAGTAAAGCACAGCTTTGCCGCAGTTTTAAAGCGGCAACAGGCTCTACCGTACAAAACTATATAAACGCAAAACGGCTCGTAAATGCCAAACGTATGCTGTCGGACGGCATCCCCCCCACCCGAGCCGCTACGCTTTGCGGATTTAACGATTATTCGGTGTTTTACCGCGCATTTTACAAGGAATACGGTAAAGCGCCTAAAAAGGAATATAACAAAGCATAATACAAAAGTCATTGCGCGTAGTTCGCAATGACTTTTTACATTTTTGTAACCAAATATTACAAATTGTGCGTTTTTTGTTACCTCAAATTACAAAATTGTTGTTTGAACAAAATTTTTTCAAAATATATAATTTAATTACTGAGAAAAATTGGAATTTTATTCGTCAAATATATAGTAAAAAAATGGGGGCATTAAAATGAAATTTAAAAACAATAGAAAAATTACTTTCATCATTGGTATTTTTATGCTTGTTGCAAGCATTATAGTATCGGCTTTTATTTTAACAACTCCTAAAAACAATGATAAAAAAGCAGAAACTCAAAACCAGATAACTCAAAATCCTACAACTCAAAACGATGCACCGTCAAAGACACCGAGCACTTACGGCAACCTTATGAAAAGCTTTAACGAAAATGTGCCGGAGTTTTACTACCATTATAAAGACATAGACGGTAACGGAGTGTATGAACTACTTATTCTTGAAAACTGTGCACTTTATATTTACACATACGACGATAACGGCGTACGGCAAATCGGCAGTCACGATTTTGTAACGGGTACTTTGCAATTTTTAGAGTCTCAAAATTATGACGGTATTTTCGTGTTTACCCAAGGCGGTAGCTGTGACAACTACAGATATTTAACACTCATTGATGGGAATATCACTATTGCCGAGGTTTGTAAATATGATTATACGGGAGATAGGGCCGTTTGGGTAGACATAAACGAAAATAAAGAACTTATTGCCGAAGTAAAAAAAGTTTCCGAAAACAACGATATCATAAACTTTACTCAATATCTGCCAATAGATTTTCAAGGCAACGATGCAGTAAGCTTTGTATGTGGCACCAATAAATACATAGCCGTTGTAGAGTTCGAGGAAACAGTGGCAAAGAATTTAAAAATTTATGACGATACAACAAAAGATTTATTGCAAACAATACCGCTTAATCGCTCGGAGGACCTACCGAAAACTGACAGAAGTATCTATGCCGCAGATATTAACTTTGACGGGTATCTTGATATACTTATTCCAGATATGCACCCTGCACGAGCCATATTCTATAACGCGTATATTTACAACACAAAGCAACAAAAGTTTATAGAAGCACCTTCTTTTAAAAACTTGCCAAACCCTGCACTTGATACTAAAAATCGCCGTGTTTTGCATAGCAGTAGCGGTGACAGTATAATGAGCTTTGGTATGGGTTATTATGATGATAACACAAAAGATTTTGTGCCTATAGGCAGCATATCAATATCACCAAAGAACGACCAATACCATTTTGTAGAATATAGTTACAAAGATGGTAAAGAAAGAAGCATTAAAAACGAGTTTTACGTACCTCTGCACGAGTACTATCTGATACCAAAGCAAAATCCCGACGTAGTTCCCTATTACGAGGATGGCGGTCTTTGGGAATTGGACTCGGACAAATGGGATAAGTTAGTAACAACTGTAGAAACCGATTTTTCGGTAGATACCACACCGAGTGATAATCCATTATCGTTAGATGAAGTTAAAAATATATTTGAGCCGCTACTTAAAAAAGCAGTAGAAGTAGAGCAAACGATAATTAACAATTCCGGCACTTTTCAGTATGAAGAAGAGATTGCTTTTCGGTATAATCAAAGCGACTATTCGCTTATAACCGACCCGAATTTTCAACGACTTGACAGCGTGTGGAATTACACCTATACTGCGTTTACTATGGATGCTGCTCATAGAGCGTTTAGTATGCGTCTTGACCAAGAGACGCCATCTCCTCGCTTTTTAGAAAAGGACGGTAAGCTTTACTACAACCGAAACGGTCACGGTTATAATTCGACCTTTGATATTTTGAGTTTAAAGATTGTAAATCAATTTAAAAACACTATTATAGTAAGCATAAACGACCACGAATTTCTGGACGAATCAACATCCTATACCTGCATATTTATACTTCAAAATACCGAAAACGGTTGGCGATTTGCCAATACTCAAGAGGAAAGCTACAAAATAAATACCGACAACTATTTATTAAAATTGGTTGCCGAAAATGAAAACCAACAACCCGCTATAGATGCTTTTACAAGCTTCTTAAATGGTAAAGCATCTGCCAAAGACGTTACACCAAATAAGCCATCACAAAGCAAAGACTATATTTACATATTCGATTTAAATTGTCGCAATATTACACTATCGGGCATCGATGCGTTTACGCTATTTGACCTTAATGATGACGGTATTCCCGAGCTTATAACCGAAGGATATACTATTAACGTCTTTTCATATGATAATGGTGAGCTTAAAGCAATTTACGAGACACCTGCCGGCTCGTCATCACAAAAATATCTTTTGGCAAATAAAAAGATTTATTGGAGTCTTGCCACCATAGGCGTTTCATACGAAATTGCAAGTTTTGATAAAGACCTGAGTGTTACAATTGAAACCTATTTTGACGGTAAAACCGAACAAGAGGGCGATGAAGAGATTTTTTATCATAACGAAGATAAATTAACCGAATCTGAATTTTATAAGCTTATGTCCGAGTTTATGGCTCCGCATTTTTTCACCCCTCCCGACACTGTATGGTATGCCTACAACACCCCAAACAACTCATTATCTACAAGTCGTGATATCGGTGAAATGCAACCCGAAACACAAGAAATTATTACAATCGATGGTAAATGCTATCAGTCATACGTAGCATCAAACGTTGATATACGGTATGTTTGGATAACCGAAGACGAGGTCGGCGAGGATAAACCGTGGGGTTGGTTCACTGTAGGCACAAACAAATTCTATTCCCTACTTTTGTTAGATAAGGTTAATGAGGGTAGACAGTAAATTAAGGAGAATTTTTATGAAAAAATTTTTATTATCTATTACTGCATTATTTCTTGCATTATCACTATGTGCTTGTTATAAATTGGACACAACAAAAAACAGATGATTATTCTTCTTACTACAATAAAGATTCCAATATTCAGGTTACAGAAGAATTGGAAGAAAACAAAAAAATCGAAAGTGTCGAATATCAGATTTCGCGTCAAGACAATTCATATCTGAACCCGAGCGGCGAAATTCTGATTGAAAATTACTACGATCAGGTTATTCTTAAAGGTGATAGTGAAAGTATTTCTTTAATAAATAGCGCGATTAGTGATGATATGAATGAAAGTTTTCTTAACCTCGAGGATATGCAAGCATATGCACAACATGCAAAACAGGAATTTCCGTATTGTTCAAACCATATAGCAGAAGTAACACATAACGCTAACGGATATATATCCATTAAGATATATACAGAATGGTATATGGGCGGTGTGCACAATAGCATTTGGTATGGTATGACGTTTGACCTCAATACAGGTTCACCCGCAACGCTTACCGAACTTACTGGTATAGATTCTAAAACGCTGGAATCCCAACTTAAAGAAAAAACGTGGCATTATTTAACAAACGAACGAGGGAATGAATTGTTTGCAGAAGCATACGATACGTTGCAGAATTATACTTTAGATAAATTTTATTTTTCTGTAGAAAACGGTGAAATTATTTTACTTTTCCCAGTATATACCTTTGCTCCGGGCGTATCAGGCTCGATGACCGTTCCAACGGGTGTGTGTATAATAAATGCAAAATAAATATTTGCCGATTGATAAAATATAACAAATTTGTAGGGGAGGGTCTCTGTGCCCTCCCTTTTTTTGTGTTACGGGAGGGGATGGAACCCCTCCCCTACATATCAAATTATTTTTGTGCTATAGGTACCCATACCTCATAATATCTATTTTTTTGTCGCAAGTCGTGGTCTGTCCACAGGTGTAACACCTCAATTGCAAGGTCATTTTTTTGTTTATATGCAGATGTAGGTAGCCAACAATCAAAAACCAACTCAAACAGCTTTGGAAACTCTTCCCACGCAAGTCCGCCACATTCGGTTTTAAATGTTGCATAGGTTCCCGCAGGAATAATCCTTTTTTCAAGTACGTGATTCTTGGTATCATTGCTTTTGCGGGCAATCATATATTTGCCATCCTGCCATATTCCATACCAAACGCCATCATACGATATGTTACCCTCTTGGTTCCAACTACCCTCGCACAGCATACCCGGAATATCATCACAATCACTAGCCCACATCGAGTGTCGCAGTTCTTCACGGGTTTTGTAACCCTGCCCCTCATACTGCTTTGATACACCGTAAATTAATGTATCTTCTAACTCAATTAAGCTAAAATCCATTTCCTTTGCCCCTTTAACAATAATATCAAAAGTCGCAGGCGGATATATTTTTAGTGAACCACCGTGTTTTTTATAATGCGACGGTGTTACACCGTGCTATTTTGTAAAAGCACGCGAAAAAGCATCGGCGCTTTCATAACCGTATTTTAATGCTACATCAATGATTTTAAAATCACCTTGTTTTAAATCATCAGACGCAAGCGTCAACCTTCTTCGGCGTATATACTCTTTTAAAGTCATACCAGAAATATAACTAAAAAATCGTATTAAGCCGTCTTTACTAATACCGGCAATCTTAGCCACATATGCAAAGTCAATCTCACTACACAAATTGCACTCGATATATTCTACAGCGGAATTCAACTGTTTTAACATATTCATTATTTGCACCTCCAAATTTAGTATATCAAAGATAATATCTAACGCCCGACTTTTTAAGAACCAAATTGATATATATAACAAAACGGACAACCAATGGTTGCCCCTACACAATAAACATTAAAATTCATCGTAGGGGCGAGCATTGCTCGTCCGCAAAGATTAATTTATTCCAATATATTCGTCGTTATATAATCCACGCCGTAATCTATAAGACGCTCGGCATCGCCAGGATTGTCTACCGTCCAGCAATTTACCTTTATACCGTTTTGGTGGCAGATGTCAATTACCTCTTTTGAGCATATCCAATATCCAATATCCAGATCAAATTTAAACTCTTTTAATGTGTTTAAAATATCGTCATTAAATGCCTGCACCAGATACTGTATGTTGGCGCTCGGCTGTTGTGCTCTTAAATCTTTCAGATTATCAAGGCTAAACGAAATAAAAATCATTTTTTGAGGGTCGTAATATTTTTCTACCTCAGCGTAAATCGCGGCTATGTGCTCGGGCGACATTCTCTCTTTTAGTTCAAGCACAGCAATTTTATCGTAAGACGCACAAATAGATAAATAATCCTTTAAATCCGGGATTATAAAATCACTGCCTATAGTGCGGTTTTTTTGTGGCTTGAGGGTCAGGTTCTTGAGCACACTATAATCGGTATCGCCAAGTTTTAAATCTTCGTCACAAAGTCTGCCTGTAGTATCATCGTGGAAAACTACAAATTTGCCGTCACGTGTCACGTGAACGTCGGTTTCAATACCCATATAACTGCGGTTTCCCGCCGCAACAAATGCCGAGATTGTGTTTTCAAGCTCCAACCCCGAAAGACCGCGGTGGGCAATAAACCTCGTGTCTTTTTTGTTTTCAATTTTAATTGTGTTAAGCATTTTTGGTTAACTCCTTTACTACTTCTCCTGCAATAATCAGTCCTGCAACACTTGGTACAAAAGGCACCGAACCGATTATGTTGTCGGGATTGGTTATTGGTTCTTCTTTAGAATATACAACCTTTAGTTTCTTGACACCCTCTTTTTTGAGGCGGGTACGCATAACCTTGGCAAGTGGGCATACGCTTGTTTTGTAAATGTCGGCTACCTCAAACATTTGTGGGTTCAGCTTATTACCAGTGCCCATACTGCTTATAATTTTTGTGCCGGCTTTATCGGCACGAACTATAAGTTCAACCTTTGCCGCCACGGTATCAATCGCATCAACAATATAGTCGTATTGCGACAGATCAAGCCCGTCGGCATTTTCGGGCAGATAAAACATTTTTTGTGTTATAACCTTACATTCGGGATTAATATCAAGTATACGGTCTCGTGCCACATCCACCTTATACTCCCCTATTGTTTTGTGTGTTGCATACAGTTGACGGTTGATATTTGTTACATTAAATGTATCGTTATCTATAAGGTCAATCGCTCCCACACCTGCACGGGCAAACGCCTCAACCGCATAAGAGCCAACACCACCCACGCCAAACACTGCTACACGGCATTTTTTAAGCTTTTCTATTGCCGTTTCACCTAAAACGGATATAGTTCTTGTATATTGATTTTCCATAAAATTCCTACTTGTCATATTTATCACAAAGCGCAGTTATCTGATCTGCAAACCTTGCAATTTCCTTATTTGAGCTTTCTTTATTTTTATTGATAACCGAAAGCAATCGTTGGCCTGCGGCATACAGGCGCGAGAACACCGTATCGGCACGGTGTCTGCCCTCACTCTTTTTCTCTATTCTGACAATCTTTCCTT
>CAYLXT010000070.1:0-6811 GCA_964387615.1 uncultured Ruminococcus sp. | reverse complement strand
GAACGCCTGTAACATACATAATAATTCTTTCAAGTCCCAAGCCAAAGCCGCTGTGAGGAACCGAGCCGAATTTACGAAGTGAGATATAGTCGGTGTAATCCTCGAGGTTCATACCGCGAATGTTCATAGCCTCAATCAATTTATCAAGGTCTGCCTCGCGTTCGCTACAACCAATAATTTCACCAACGGTAGGAACAAGCAGGTCGGTAGCGGCAACGGTTTTGCCGTCAGCATTTTGCTTCATATAGAATGACTTGATTTCCTTTGGATAGTTGGTAAGGAATACAGGGCGCTTACAGATTTCTTCTGCAATGTAACGCTCGTGCTCGGTCATAAGGTCGCAACCCCACTCAACTGGGTACTGGAACTCTTTGCCGCTTGCCTTTAGCGCGTCAATAGCCTCGGTATAGGTCATAACCGCAAAGTCATTAGCTACAACGCTCTGGAGTTTTTCAATAAGACCCTTTTCAAAATGCGCGTTAAAGAATTTAAGTTCTTCGGGGCATTTTTCAAGAACGGTGTTAATTATATGCTTGATAAGGTCTTCTGCAATTTCAATAATATCAGGCAATTCTGCAAAAGCGACCTCGGGCTCAACATGCCAGAACTCGGCAACGTGACGTGGGGTGTTGCTCTTTTCAGCACGGAAGGATGGACCAAAGGTGTAAATCTTACCAAGCGCCATAGCGGCAACCTCGCCCTCTAACTGACCCGATACAGAAAGTGCTGCGCGACGGCCAAAGAAATCAGCGGCATCGGCCTCTTCCTCGGTCTTGAAACCGTGGTCAAATGGAAGGGTGGTTACCTTAAACATTTCACCTGCGCCCTCACAGTCACTGCCTGTGATAAGTGGGGTGTGAATGTATGTGTAATGACGGTTTTGGAAAAATTCGTGAATGCAAGCCGAAATTACCGAACGCACGCGAAGAACTGCGTTAAATGTATTTGTACGCACACGAAGCGCGGGAATAGTACGAAGATACTCTAAAGTGTGGCGTTTTTTCTGCAAAGGATATTCAGGTGGGCATACGCCGAGAACGGTTATATTTTCAGCGTTAATTTCTACAGAATCCTCAGCTACAACCGATTTTACAACGGTGCCTTCTACCTTAAGCGAGGTGCCAAGCTTCATAAATTCAGCAATATCGCTCATAACTGCCTTGTCGATTACTATTTGCAAATGCTTTAAAGTTGTGCCGTCGTTAAGCTCTAAAAACGCCATATTTTTAGAGTCGCGTGAGGTGCGCACCCAACCGCAAACGGTGACAGACTTACCAATATAGTCACCCTTCAGAATGTCAATAATGTCAATGTGTTTCATAATCTTTCACTCCATTAAATAATTTACTCAAAAATAATAAGCACTATTCATCCTCTGAGAAATCAGGGACGAATAGCGCATTAACTACTACTCGCGGTGCCACCCGTATTACCTATGAAGCATAGGTCGCTCACAGCTAAAACTGTTATCGGCTTTAACGTGCCGCC
Source organism: uncultured Ruminococcus sp. (assembly GCA_964387615.1). Taxonomy (GTDB): domain Bacteria; phylum Bacillota; class Clostridia; order Oscillospirales; family Acutalibacteraceae; genus UBA737. The sequence continues at coordinate 5,323 of CAYLXT010000070.1, read as the reverse complement.
CACGGCGCCCCTACTAAGTGTTTGACGGTTATCAAATTAACTTTTGGGTTTGCAGCTCCAAAGTGTTCTTCGCGGTATGCGTATGGCGGCATTTGCACTGTCTGCCACTCACTAAGCACCGTTTATACCGTTACTTTTCTTTATCATAGCTTTTGAAATATATTGGGATTATATCACCCGAAATTGATTTTGTCAAGTATTAGTCAACAACCTCTATAACCATATTGTCGCGAATGTCGGAGGTAGGAATGAATAATTTTGGTATATTCATCATACTGTCAAATTCGCCTGACATTTCTTTGTCGTTTACTATAAATTTACGACTGTCGCCATTCTTGTTTTGATATTTAACGGTTATGGGGTGCCCCTTAACAATAACATCAATAGAAGCGTTGGTGGTAGGCATATAGCCTGCAGTCTGAATAACGAGACCCTCAAGTGTCGGGCATACGCCGAAGCCGAATTTAACAAGGTTTTTGATAAATACCGTACCGCTACCGGTGTACCAATCGGCAAAGGACTGACCGTCAATACAAAGCTCTTCATTTCTGAAATATGAGTTTGGCATAGCAAACGGGGATTTTGAGCAGTCCTTGTGTGAAAGTACAGTGCCTAAATCAAACTGACGCCATGCTTCTTCCGGCTCGCCCATTAAGAAAAGCGCCGCAACCGCAAACATTGTAGCGTGGACATAGGTGCCCGCATTTTCGTAGGTGCCGGCAGAGATATTAGCTATACGGCCAACGTATTTGTGCATATCAAGCGGGAAAGCCTTATCAAAGGTCATAATACCGTATTTTGAATCAAGACCGCGGAAGGCGTTCATAACAGCCTCTTTCATAGATGGGTCGTTCTTTATCATACCCGAAATTGCCCAGAAAGAGTTTGCTGTAGAGCTGTAACGTGCAAGACCGTCAGGGTCACACCAGGAACCGATTTTATATGAACGATTGTCGCCCCAACCGTGCATTATGCGGCGTTCGCCCCGGTCGTTTACATCAACAGCGTATGTAGTAAGACCGCATTTAAGTGTTTCGGCAAAAGCCTGGTACTCGGCAATCTTATCATCGTATCCGCCTACGTGAGCTAAAATTTCGCAAATTTCACCGCAGTTCTGATAAAGCTGAAGCGAACACATTACGCTGACACCGGTACCGAATTCTTTTGATTTATCGGTAGTTTTGCCAAGACCGTCGAGCGCGTCGTTCCAGTCGCCAAAGAGTGAATGTAAGCAGCCTGTATCTTTATCAATATTGCTGCAAAGGAAGTCCATAATTTTTATGATGTGCTCTAACACACTGTCAACGATTTTGCTCTTTGCAACTATACGACTGTTGTTTTCGGCCGCAACATAATAACCGCATTTTTCGTCCAGTATTTCCCAATCGTTTGTATAAGCGAGATAGGTGTGAAGTGTTGTTATAATCCATACGCCCTGGTCAATAAATTTACGAAGGTCAAACTGCGGCATATATGCTTCGCTTTCCTGGTTAGAAAACTGGCGTGGAGGTCTGCCATCTTCTAATATGTGATTTAATGCGTTTATAAACTGGGCGCGACTCTCTGCCGGTTGCCAGATAAGAGATGATTCAAGCTGCTGCATAACATCGCGCACGCCCATCATAGGACCAAAGTAGTTTTTACCCAAAGCGCAGAAAGAAATCTGCTTTTGAATGTTGCGAACAAATTTGTTAAGCACCTTAGCGTTAAAACCACCGTTATAGTTTTCAAAATGTGTTTGCATTGTAGCAAATTTTGAAAGAGATAGCTCTTCATCAGCGGCAAGAATGGTATCGATTTTTTCTATATCAGGCTTGTGATTGATAACGTCCTCAGCCTCTTTTATTGTATGGAAATACTGAAGCTCATATTCGCGACGTACCGATTCGCCCGCATCAAGAGTATAGTGTGCGCTGTCGGCGCAAACAGGAACATCAACCGAGTTTGCGGCAATTGCCTGATTTGCGAAAATACCTGTTTTAAGACTTGCGGCATTAATCATAAGTCTTCCTACGGGGCCAAGTACCGCTGATTTTTGCGCGGTGAGATATTCGGTGTCGGGTGTTTTTCCAAACGCTGCGCGTGATACGGTCATACTGTCGCCGTAAGAACGGAGCAGAAAATTGCCGTTTTCGTAACGCTTGGCAAAGCGGTTCATTATATCGTAAACACCGCCGTTGTTGCGATAAAAGAGCCAAGCGTCCATACAAGACATCATATAAACGCTTTGTGGCTTGTCACTTTTATTTATAGCGGTAAACGCAAAATGAATGTGTTTATCCATACTTGCGTGTACGCGTACTGCAAAGGTAACGTCGGGTGTGTCAGCTATGTAATAAGCGTATCTGAAGGAATAAACAACATAACGCTTGATATCAATGTTTTCAAAAAGTTGACGATGACATTCAAAGAGTGACACGGGGAAGTAGTCACCGTTTTCTTGTTTTAAGCCACCTATAAATGCAATAGAAGCATCCTCAAAGTTGTTGAGTTCGCGGAAAATAGTAAATGTTGATTCGTAAGCATCAATATGCCCGCTGCTGCGTGCCCATACAACAAGTCCGTTTGCGTCGTACGCAAAACGCGATACACCGTACTCGCGCTCGCAACACAAAATATCTTTCTCGTTTAAATAAAAGGTATTTTGCGGCAGGCTGTTGTCTGCGCTTGCCTTAAAATCATTTATCTGCTGCATAAGATTTTTAAGTTGATTTTCAAAACTCATAATAACAATCCTTTCGGACAAATTTTTACAATCTAACTTTAACATAAACATCAAGTTATTTCAAGTAAAAATACGGTTTACAAATATAAATTTGCGTATTATAATTTAATTATCAAACAAAAGGGGTGGTTTTATGATTTTAGCAGAGAACAGAGTGTCGTTTGGCGCGATTTACGTACCCAAAAATGATTTTGAAAACAATGATTCTCAGGTTTGGTTTATTGCTACACAGTTGCGTTATTATTTAGCGAGAATTACCATTGCGCCTTTTGAAATAAAAGCGGCCGAGGACGATAATCGCGGCATATATTTAAATTTTGACGATACATACGCTGACGACGAATTTTCAATAAACACCCAAGATGGCAGTCTTTATATAAAAGGCGGCAAGCGCGGCGTAATTTATGGCGGCTATGAACTGCTTGAAATCATAGGTTGTCGCTTTTTTACACCTGATTGCGAAAAAATTCCTACCCTTACAACACTTGAAATTGCTGAAATAAATAAACGCGAAAAGGCAGTCTTTGAATTTCGCGACACCGACTATAGCAGTATAAAGCGTTTTTCGAAATTTGCGACAATGTGCCGTATTAACGGCAGATGGAACGATATTCCCGAATTTTTGGGCGGTAGCATAAAATATGCGCTCGGCGCACACAGCTTTGCACGACTGGTGCCTCACGAAGAATATCGGGATGCTCACCCCGAATACTTTTCGTTTTATAACGGCAGACATCAGGCCATTAAGGACGATCATTGGCAGCTCTGCCTTACTAATCCCGAGCTTGTTGATATAGTGGTGGAAAATGCCCGAAAAATTTTAAAGGAAAATCCCGACAAGAAAATTCTTTCAATTTCACAAAATGATAACCCATATAGTTGTCAGTGCGAAAATTGTCTTAAATCCGACGCTGAAGAGGGTTCTCCCGTTGGCACACTTATTAAATTTGTAAATCGCGTTGCCGAGATATTAGAACCCGAGTTTCCTGACGTTACATTTGATATACTTGCATACCATTATACAAGACCCGCTTCAAAGAAAACACAAACAAGGCACAATGTTTGCGTGCGCCTTTGCGCAAGCACCACCTGTTTTGCTCATCCTTACGATAAATGCGACGACCACACCCGCGCAGTTAAGCATCCAAACGGAAAGACAAGCTTGTTTATAGAGGATCTTATAGAGTGGAGCAAGGTTTGCAATCGTCTTTACGTGTGGGATTACACCTCTAATTTCCCGCTTTATCCAATGCCCTTTCCAAACTGGCGTGTGCTAAAACCAAATTTACAAACACTTGCAAAATATAACGTTAAAGGTGTGTTTGAGGAGGCCAACTGCGCGTATTACGGCGGTGTTGATTTTAATGAGCTTCGCACATATCTGCTTTCAAAGCTTATGTGGAATCCGCATTGTGATATTGAAATTCACAGAAAAGAATTTATGGAATATTATTATGGTGGTGCATCGTCATATTTAGACCAATATCTTAATATGCTCTGTGATTTTGTGGAAAAAGAGAATTATCACCTTTATATTCAGGACACAAAGCGTCCGCCCTATCTTGAAGATGTATATTTAAAGGAATACGATAAATTATTTGATAAGGCTGAAGCAGCGGTAGCGGGGGACGGTATACGTCTTGCGCGTGTTCAAAAAGCAAGGCTTTCTATTCGTTTTGCCGATATTTTCTGGAACGAGATTTTAAACGGAAAATATAATGCAAAAAAAATAAATGAATTTTTTACCGACCTTCGTGCACATAATATTTCTCGTCTGGATGAATGGAGCAATATAGAAAGAACGTATCGCGCTTGGATGGACGGAAAGGAACGGGGAATTTATTATACATCGCCTTGGAGATATGATAGCGAAAGCTTGCTTTAAAAAATATACTTGACTTAAAATGGGTCGTTTGCTATAATGTATGCGAATATGAATGTTTTCTTTCAGGAGGAAATTTGTCTTTATGGACAGTAGCGACAGTAGCGACGATAACGGCGATACTAATAATTTAATTTGTATATATAATGGCGTACCTATGCTCATGCTCGGGCAGAGGTATGCCTTTTTGCGTCTAAAAAGAGTTTTGAGCTGATGCTTTGCGCGATTTTTAAACAGATTGTGTATAATTAAAGGAGATTAAAATTAAAAATGGAAACCTATATTATAATTATGGCAATATGCCTTGTTATGTCGGCATATTTTTCTGCCACCGAAACAGCCTTTTCGTGCGCCAACAAAACGCGACTTCGCGCATTGGCAGAAAAGGGCAACAAAAAAGCTGAACTTGCGGTAAATTTGGCTGACAAATATGACCGCTTAATATCTACAATACTTATAGGCAATAATATTGTAAATATATTGCTTGCGTCAATCGGCACCTTGCTTTTTGTTGAAGAATTGCAAATGACAAACGGTGCGGCAATCTCTACTGCCGTAGTAACGGTTGCTGTTCTTATCTTTGGAGAAATCACACCTAAAAGTATTGCCAACGATTTTCCTGAAAAATTTGCAATGTTTTCGGCGCCCTTTATCCGTCTTTTTATATGGATACTTTTGCCGCTTAATTTTCTTTTTTCTCTTTGGAAAAAACTTGT
>CAYLXT010000069.1:0-6936 GCA_964387615.1 uncultured Ruminococcus sp. | reverse complement strand
TATATTCCATTATTGCTACCTCCTGCATTTTGATTGATTGGGTCAAATTTGTGATGGATTATAGGTTGCGGATTATTATTAATATTAGTATATTAAAAATAGCAAAAAATTACAAGGAGAATTTTGTTATGAATATGAATTTCAATTACAATGAACTGCGTGACAAGATTGAGGGCTGCTGGATAGGTAAAAATATCGGCGGCACTATGGGTGGTCCTTTTGAGGGTACACGAGAACTTTTGGATATTAAAGGCTTTACCACACCAAAGGGTGAGCCGCTACCAAACGACGACCTTGATTTGCAGCTTGTATGGCTGAGATATCTTGAGGAAAACGGTCCTTTTAATATGACCGCATTAGACCTTGGTGAATATTGGATAAGCTATATAGTTCCTCACTGGGCAGAATACGGTATTGGTAAAAGTAATTTGAGATACGGCTTGCAACCACCGCTTTGCGGTGCTATAAACAACGAGTATTGGCGCAATTCAAACGGCGCTTGGATTCGTACAGAAATCTGGGCTTGCCTTAACCCCGGTAATCCCGATGCCGCTATTAAATATGCATTTAAAGACGCTTGTATAGACCACGGCATAGGCGAGGGTACGTATGCGGCTGTTTTTGTAGCTGCGCTTGAAAGTGCCGCTTTTGTTGAAAGCGATATACGTAAACTTATTGATATTGGTCTTACAAAGATTCCTGAAGATTGCCGTATGGCAAAGGCTATCAAGCTGCTTCTTGACAACTATGACGCAGGTATTGACTGGGTAACTACCAGAAATGATTTGGTAAAACAGTCGGAAGATATTGGTTGGTTCCAGGCACCCGCTAACGTTGCGTTTGCTATTCTTGGCATTCTTTACGGTAAGGGTGACTTCAAGCAGTCAATGATAACCGCTATTAACTGTGGTGACGATACCGACTGTACTGCGGCAACAGTTGGTTCAATTCTTGGTATAATAAATGGTAAGAGTGGTATTCCGTCTGATTGGCAGGAATACATTGGTGAAAAGATTGTCACAATTTCTATAAATATGGGTTGTGACCCAAGATATCCGCTTACCATAACCGATCTTACCGACCGCGTTATGAAGCTTGTACCAATTACTGCATCGGTTAACCGTAATTTCAGCGTTACTGTAACCGACCAACCTACCGATACCACTACACCACCACTTTACGGCACTCTCGAAGGAAAGCATCTTTTTGAAAGAAGCGAATATTCATTTGATGTTGATTTTGGTATTGGCAGAGCCATTGTATCTTATGACAGATGTCCTCGCATTAAATCGGGGGAGAGCATAGGCGTAAACATCAGACTTTTTGGTAAATTCTGGGCAATACCCGAAAATCTTTCAATACGCTTTATTGCTCCCGAAGGCTTTAGGGTAGAGGGTCCAAGATCCTTCTATATGGAAGCCGGCTCAATGTCTAACGACTACTATCCAAATGCTAATAACGATTACGTTATAACTGCGGGCGAAAATGTTGAGGCTCAAAACCGTATTATAGTTGAGCTTGTATGTCAGGGTCGTCCTACCGTTGGTCTTTTTGAAATGATTGTATTAGGTTAATCTGACAACAACTTAAATAATAAAACAATAAAAACAATAGATATTGCTTGTATCTATTGTTTTTATTTGTTATAATGTAAAAAAATCAAACCTTGCAGGAGGTAATACAAATGAGTTTTAGTTCAAGACTTGTATCATCACTCGAAAAATGTTTTTTAACATCCGACATTACAAAATTTACTGAACTGAAAGAAGAAAAGATTTTTAAAAACCAAAAATACTCTTTTCAGCTCGCAGCCCATTTTGAAGAGGGGTGGCAGGTAGCTTTTAAACCTGTGGTAGAAGGTGATTTAGCACAATACGTTACAATACGTGAGGTTGTAAATGTTCCTGCCGAAATGCCTACATATCCGCACTGCACACCACTACCCGAGATTCACGAGCCCGGTCTTTACCCCGACCTTTTGCGTCCGCTTAAATACCGCGGTACATTCCGTCTGCATCCGAAGCAGAGCCGCGCTTTGTGGTTTGACATAGACCCAAAAGGCGAGATCACCGGCGAACACACGCTTAAAGTTAAGCTTTTGAAGGTGGGTATTACAAGCAAGGGCTTTACACCTACCGAAGAAGTAGCCGCAGAACACGAACTCAAAATTGATATTAAGGATGCTGAAATTCCCGAGCAGAGCCTTATCTTTACACAGTGGTTCTACGCCGACTGCCTTGCTGATTATTATAAGGTTGATGTGTTTAGTGACCGTCATTTTGAAATTTGCGAAAACTTTGCGCGTGTGGCAGTCCAAAACGGTCGTAATATGCTTATGTTGCCGCTACTTACATACGCTCTTGATACCTACGGCGGCGGTGAGCGCACCACCACACAGCTTATAGATGTATATAAGGATGGAGATAACTATACCTTCGGCTATGATAATCTTGACCGCTGGCTTGATATGTATAATCGTGTCGGCGTAAAGTATTATGAAATTTCACCTGTATTTTCACAGTGGGGCGCCGACAACACACCGAAGGTAGTAGCAATAGAAAACGGCGAAAAGAAAACTATTTTTGGTTGGGGAACAAATCCGCTATCACAAGAATACAATACCTTTATCCGCGCGTTTTTAAGCGGTTTTATTGCTCATATGAAAGAGCGTGGCGAAGACCACAAATGTTGGTTCCACGTATCTGACGAGCCGATTGCCGAGCATTTTGAGCAGTATAAAAAGGTTAGAGATTCAATATACGATTTGGTTGAGGATTATGAAACACTCGACGCTATATCACATTATGAATTTTGCAAATTGGGTCTTAGCAAACACCCCGTACCAAAGACAATGGTTGTTCACGAGTTTATCGACAACGAAGTGCCAAATCTTTGGACATATTACTGCGGCGGTCAGTGTCAGGGAGTTAGCAACTGTCATTTTGCAATGGAGCTTGCGCGTGTACGCTGTCTGGGAACACAAATGTTTAAGTACGATATAAAAGGTTTCTTGCATTGGGGTTATAACTATTATAATAATCAGTGGTCTTACGACCAACTTGATCCATTTGCAAGCTCGGACGGTGAAAGCTTTGCCGCAAGCGGTGACACCTATATGGTATATCCTGCGCCCGACGGCACACCTTGGGAGTCAACACGACTACGCGTGCTTTACGAGGGTATGGAGGATATGCGTGTAATGCAGCTTGCCGAAACCCTTTGCGGTAAAGAGGCGGTAGTTAAAGCTATCGAGGATATTTGCGGTGAGGTCAGATTTGACAAGTGCGTACTTGAAAGCGATACTATGTTAGCAATACGCAGAGCAGTAAACCAAATGGTATTTGATAAAATCTAAATAAAAAAATCAACACGGTGATTTTTAATCACCGTGTTTTATTTGTGCGTTAATCTTCGCTACTTGCGCGCATTTCCATAAGCTGTTCGGGAGTTATAAGAACCTGACGGGGCTTTGCGCCCTCGTAGCCACCTATAATGCCTCGTTCTTCCATCTGGTCAATTATACGTGCGGCGCGAGCATAGCCAAGCTTTAACTTTCTTTGAAGTAGGGAAGTGGACGCCTGACCAAGCTCTACAACAACCTTGATTGCTTCGTCAAGCACGGGGTCGTCTGCATCTGCGGCTTCCTCGGGCACGCCTGTGCGCTGTTGTTTTTCAATAGCCGCCTGACGTTCAATTTCAAGCATAATGTTATCGTCGTAGTTAGCCTTGCCGCCGCTCTTTACAAATTCAACAACACGCTCAACCTCTTCATCACTAACAAAGCAGCCTTGAATACGGTTGGGCTTTGTAGCGCCTACAGGGCGGAAGAGCATATCACCGCGACCGAGCAGTTTTTCAGCGCCTGCACTATCAAGTATTGTGCCGCTGTCGATGTGTGAGGATACGGCAAATGCAATACGTGTTGGTATGTTTGCCTTAATAACACCCGTTACAACATTAACCGACGGACGCTGTGTTGCGATAAGCAGGTGAATACCCGCGGCACGCGCCTTTGCCGCTATACGATTTATAGAATCCTCAACCTCTTTAGGCGCCGTCATCATAAGGTCGGCAAGCTCGTCTATGATTATAACTATGCGAGGCATCTTTTTAACCTCGGGTTCGTCAACCAATGTTTCAACCAGCTTGTTATATCCCTCTATATTGCGAACGTCGCGGTCGGCAAACATTTTATAGCGTTGTTCCATTTCATTAACCGCCCAGCCAAGAGCGCCTGCCGCTTTTCTGGGCTCGGTAACAACGGGAACGAGCAGGTGAGGAATGCCATTATAAATACCAAGTTCAACAACCTTTGGGTCAACCATCAGAAGCTTTACATCTTCGGGAGAAGCTTTATATAAAAGACTTATGATAAATGAGTTAATACATACCGATTTACCGCTGCCCGTAGCACCCGCTATTAGTCCGTGAGGCATTTTTGCAATATCAGCTACTACCGTATTACCGCCGATATCCTTACCCATAGAAACGGTAAGCTTGCTCTTTGAGGATGAGAATGTTGAAGACTCAATAACCTCACGTATACCAACTGTAGCGCTGGCACGGTTTGGTACCTCTATACCAACAGCCGCTTTATTTGGAATTGGCGCTTCTATGCGAACGCCTGCTGTTGCAAGATTAAGAGCTATATCATCAGCAAGGCTTGTGATTTTGCTGATTTTAACGCCAGCTTTTGGCTGTAATTCGTAACGAGTTACTGTAGGACCGCGGCTTACGTTTATAACCTGTGTTTCAACGCCAAAGCTTTTAAGTGTGTCAACAAGTCGTTGTGCGGTGCTTTCAAGCTCGGCGGCAACGGTTTTGCTGTCGGCGCTGTTAATACTGTTAAGAAGACTAAGCGGCGGAAATTTATAGATAGGCATATCGTCAGCGTTTTCTGAAATCTCATTTGCCACAGCGTCGGTTTCCTTTTTGAAGTCAACGGTGATTTTTTCGGGTTTTACTTCTTCGGATTCTTCGCGGGCTGACTGAATTGCTTCATCAATGTCTGCAGTGTCGTCAACAGGGATATACTCGTCCTCGTCGGTAGGTGTGGGGATTTCATCGTCGTTATATATACTTACAACCTTTTGTCCCATTTCGTCAATATCAGGCTTTTTCTTTTTGGTTTTTATGGGTTCGTCAACCTCCATATCAACGTCAAATCCCTTAATAACCTTTAATTCCTTTTTTGGTTTTTCCGACTTTTCGCTTTCACGTAAAGCGCGCTCTGCAAAGGCGTTGCTTGCTTGCTCTGATACCACCTGCGCAGGTTTGGCAATTGCTTTAAACAAGGCAATAAGATGTGTGCCGGTGATTATCATAAGGAATACGAATATCAGTAAAACAAGTGTAATTATCGCACCTGTTTTACCAAAGGCAAGACCTATTGACAAGCCTATCAAAGTACCAAACAAACCGCCTCTTATAGGTTCGAGAGCCCAGTCACTTGCTATATGGGTGCCAAACATTTCAGCGGCAAACTGATCTTTTGGCGTAGAACATACGGCAATAAACGCACCGATAAGCGCTACAAGAACAATAGATTCAATTATCTTTGCTGTGATGTTTGATGATAGTTTATCGATAGCAAAGATGATTGCTACTGCGCCTAATAAAAACGGGTAAACGTATGCTGTCCAACCAAATAACTGAAACATAAAATTATGTATATGTGTCCATAAATTTTCGCCCTTTATAAACACTACAAACATCAGAAATACGGCTACGGCAAACCATATAACCGAATGTAGTTGGCGGGTGGCTTTATTTGCCGCCTGTGTTTGTTTTTTTGATGAGGGACGCCCCCTCTTTTTTGTTGCCATTAATAAACACCCCAAAATAAAAATATGTATATCAGCCTCCCTTGCCTAAAGGGAGGGGGACCGCTTGCGGTGGAGGGATATAACAATCCTCCGTCAGCCTACAGCTACCACCTTCCCTTGCATAAGGAGAGCATTTTGAAACTATTGGTTAATAATTATTTTCAATCATTTTATAAAGACATTCTAAAACTTCACCTAAAGTTCCAAGCGAGTCAATAAGACCTACAGATACCGCCTTTTCACCCGAAAGGGTGGAGCCGACATCGGTTACAAGCTCGCCTGTATTCATCATAAATTTGCAAAAACTTTCAGCTGTTATGTCAGAGTTGCGTACTACAAAATCGGTAATGCGGTCTTGCATACGCGCAAAGTGATTCATGGTCTGCGGTACGCCGATAACCAGTCCGCTGGTCCTTACAGGATGAATAGTCATTGTAGCGCTTGGTGCTATAAACGAGCGTTTTGCCGAAACAGCCAGAGGCACGCCGATTGAATGACCGCCACCCAATACAAAACTGACGGTTGGCTTTTTCATACCCGATATCAGTTCGGCAAGAGCCAGTCCCGCTTCAACATCGCCGCCTACTGTATTTAAAATTACAAGCATACCCTCTATAGTATCGTCTTGCTCGACGGCAACAAGCTGCGGAATGATGTGCTCGTACTTGGTGGTTTTGCTGTTTTCGGGCAAAACATTATGTCCTTCAATTTCACCGATTATTGTAAGGCAAAATATTTTGTGTTTGCCCTCTGCGGTTTTAATTGAGCCTAATTCTTTGATGGCGTCTAACTGCTCGTTATCTTGTGTTTTGTTTTTTTCATTACCCATATAATTTCCCTCCAAATATATTATTTGAAAAGAAATTATAACAATACACATTAATTATATATCTTTTTGTATAATTTTGCAAGAAAAATACTTTATTTTTTATGTAATCGGTGATATAATTGTACAAATAAAGTGAAGGGATATCCCTGTTACAAATTTTAAAAAAGAAGATGGCGAAAATGAAATTTGAAACAGCGGCGCAGGCGGCAGCCCGTTTGGGTGTTACCGTGCGCGCAGTTCAAAAATGGGCAAGCGAGGGTAGGCTTGAAGGCGCGCAAAAAG
>CAYLXT010000068.1:0-6953 GCA_964387615.1 uncultured Ruminococcus sp. | reverse complement strand
ATTTTAAAGCTTGACGAGCTTGGTCACGTTGTACCTACTACATATAAATATCTTACCGAGTATTCGGGTATTGACGTAAACGATGTTTCTATGAGTGACCCCAAGGTTTACAGCCTGTTTACCTCTACCGAGGCTTTGGGCGTAAAGGCGGAGGATATTGAGTCAAATACAGGTACATTCTGCCTGCCCGAATTCGGTACATCATTCGTTCGTGGAATGCTTGTTGACTGTAAACCGAAAAACTTCTCCGACCTGCTACAGATATCCGGTCTTTCACACGGTACAGACGTTTACCTTGGTAATGCAAAAGATTTAATAGACAGCGGTCAATGTACAATTTCAGAGGTTATCGGTACCCGTGACAACATCATGGTTTACCTTATACATCAGGGTATGGACGAGGGCAGAGCCTTCAAAATTACCGAAACGGTGCGTAAGGGACTTGTTGCTAAGGGCAAGGTATCTAAAGAAGAATGGGGACAAATGGAAGACGATATGCGAGCAGTCGGCGTGCCCGAGTGGTATATTGGCTCTTGCTATAAGATTAAGTATATGTTCCCGAAAGCTCACGCGGCAGCATACGTTATCTCGGCTATAAAGCTTGGCTGGTACAAGGTTTATCGTCCGCTTGAATTTTATTGCGCCTACTTTACCGCCCGCCCGGAAGACGTTGACGTGCCTACCGTTATAAAGGGCAGGGGTGCTGTGCTTGCTAAAATGAATGAAATTAAAGCAAAGGGTAAAGAGGCTACCAAAAAAGAGCTTGATACCTATGATGTTTTGCTTATAATAAACGAAATGATGGCTCGCGGCATTGAAATACTGCCTATAGACATCAAGCACTCGCACGCTATGAAGTTCTTGCCCGAAGACGGCAAAATGCGCCTGCCTTTCGGCGCGCTTTCAGGCGTTGGTGAAAAAGCGGCATATTCTATATATGAAGCGGCACAAAAGGGCGACTTTGTATCGCGTGAGGACTTTGCTGTTGAAGCAGGTGTTTCAAAAACAATTATTCAAAACCTTGCCGACCTCGGCGCAATGGATGATCTGCCTGATACAAATCAGATGTCTTTGTTTTAATCAAAAAGAGAAGATTCAGTCTGAATCTTCTCTTTTTGATTAATTATTATGGTTTGCGTGTTGATTTTCAAAATACTCTTCGTACCCCTCAACCTCTATAGCGGGGACATGTGTTTTTGCAAATATCATTCTTCCGGTTTCTGTAGTACCGATTTTTTTATAAAAAGTGTAACAGGGAAACATAGAACGAAGTTTAGGGGAATATTTGAAATTGATACCAACATAATCATATCCCTCGAAATCTACAGCTTCCTGATCTTTGAGGCAAAGCGGACAACTGGGCTCGCCAAAGACATAGTCTTTATATAAATATTCTTCTGCCTTTTCGAGCGGCATTAATTTAAACGTGTTACCCTCTACACGAGCAACCTTGGTTGCACGGCTGATATTACAATCAACATCATTACCGTCAAGCAAAGTGTTTTCTACCATATTTCCACTAAATTCAATTTTTATATAATTGGTAGAGGGTGCGTATTCGTCGGTTTCAGATATGATATCGTTTGGCTTGTAAAAATAAACATAAACATAACCGTAGGTTTCTCCGTAGTCTCTGATGATTTTGGCATCATCAAAAGAGACTCCGAATATGCCAAATAATCTTTGTTTAACCCAAGACAAAGACTCAATGATTTCCTGGTCGGTTTTTGTGTGGTCAATAGTGACATTCTGACCGTCGATCATCAGTTTTTCTTTTTTCGTTACGTTGTTGGGACTCAGGTTGATTTTATTAAAAAATTCTCGGTGATAAAAAAACATACTATAATCATTTTCGTCGTGTAATCTGATATATGCACTATATTCACCGTCATCCATATATGATTCATGTTCCAATGTGTATTGTGGAGTTGAAATTTGAAAGGCGTTTGCAAGCTTTGGTAAAAATGAATCTAAATACGCACGAGCCTCTTTTTCAGACGGTGGATTGTCGTAAGTGCTTTTGTTGTAGTAATAGGTGATATATTCACTTAAAGGAATAGGATTGATATAAAGATATTTTATATCGGGCACGTAAATTTTATCATAAGATTTAGTACCACTGGATTCACCAACAGTTAAATCGCTATCTGTGCTTACAAAAGGCATATCGTTAATGTTAAGTTTGTCATAAGTTGTAGCCGAATTGTCGTTGCCTGCGGGGTTGCTGTTATTGCCGCTTGACCCCGGTGCGCTGTTTGTTTGTGAACTGTTGGTGTTTTGTGGTTTGCTTTGTGTGGGTTCGTTTTGTGAGCTTTCGCTTTGTGATGATTCGCTTGATGTAATTTCTTGGGTAATATATATAATTTCGGTGTCGTCCGATTCGGTAAATTGATTGCCGTTTAAATCGCCTAATATTTTTACAGACGGTATTGCTACAAGCACTGCGGCAACACAGGCGGCAACAGCGCTTATAAACATCTTTTTTCTGCGGGCGGCAATTCTGATTTCGGGAGATTTTGCCTCGGCTATAAATTCGTCATCAATAGCTTCAAACGCGTTTTGAAACAAATTGTTGTCGTTCATATATACACCTCCTGTTTTTCAAGGTGGTCAAGCAGTTTTTTACGTGTGCGGGAGAGCATCATCTTGACCTTGCTTTGCGTATATCCAAATTGACGGGCGATATCCTTTATGGAGTCGCAGTACCAATAGTGGCAGATGAATACCTGCCTTTCACATGCGGGTAACGCGCGTAAAAAGCTATTCAGAATTTCGGTAAGCTCTAACTGTGAAATCCGGTCAGAGTTGTCGGGGATAACGGCGGCAAGCTCGTCAAGCGGCTGGGTAGTACCATTGCCGCCGCGTTTAAGCGCGGTGTTGCTTTTTAACTTTTTAAATGATAAATTGCGGGTGATACGGCTTAAAAAGGCCGAAAGCACCTGCGGTTTTGTGGGTGGTATCCGATCCCACGCGGCAAGGTATGTATCGCTTTCGCACTCCTCGGCATCCTCACGGTTTTGTAATATGTTGTACGATACCGAGTAAAGCAGCTTGCCATATTTGGTTTTTGTCTCTTTTATTGCAGAGTTATCGCGTTCAAAATACAGTTCTATTATTCTGCTGTCATCCATAAATTCACCCCTTCATAATACAAGTACGCTTTTATATGTCGTTGGTCACAAAAACCTTTATATATTTTCATTATATATGTTTTATTTTTTATTGTAAAGAGGTGTTATATTGCACAAAAAGTAAAAAAATTTTAACTTTTTCAAAGAAAAAGGTTGCAATTTTGTAACCTTTTGGTATAATAAGGATGTAAAAGGTTACAAAAATGTAATAATTTCGAGAGGAGAATTATTTTGGGTGATGTAATTACGCTGATATTTAAATGTATAAAAAGCGCAGCATCTACAATTAAAAATAGTTCAAGCAGAGCAAAGCGGGGTATATTTGCAGGAGTGGCAATAGTTGCAATGCTTGCAAGTCTTTCTTTTACGGGCACCCGCATAGCATATAAAGTGAATTACAGCGGTCACACTATCGCGACTGTCAGCAACAAGAACCAATTTAACGAAGCTTTGCAGCTTGTGGTTGATATGGTTGGTGATAAGGAGGTTGAAAATGTTGTAGACAAGCCCACCTTCAGCACCGCAGTTGTGCTCAGTGATGACATTAACAATACAGAAGAGGTAGCAGGGGCTATTATAGATAACACAAACGCTATTGTAGAGGCTACAATACTTTGTGCGGACGGAAAAGAGATTGCTCGCGCCGAAAGCGAAATGCTTGAAAGCATAGTAGATAACCGTCTTAACAGTTTCAATGTTGAAAATGCTGAGTGCGCAAGTTATTTTGCTCAGAACATAACCACTGAAAAGGGTTATTTTATGGTAAGTGAGCTTAACAATGTGCTTGAGGTACAAACTGCGGTTAGTTCGCTTTCTGTAGTTACTGAGGCGCGTCAGGTTACAGATGTTATTGTTCCTTATACAAGCACTGTTCAAAAAACCAATGAGCAGGTGGTAGGCTACAGCGCAGTAAGTGTTGCGGGAGTTTCGGGCGTAAACCGCGTAACTCAGGATGTAGTAATGGTAAACGGCGAGGTGCAGTCTTGCGTAGATGTCAGCACCGAGGTGGTTGTAGCTCCTGTTAACGAGGTTATTATTAAAGGAACCGCGACAACATTGGCTTCTGCAAAACAAAAGCAGGCAGCGCACAGTGCAGGCTTTATTTTTCCGCTACCCGCAGGTAGTTGGAAGGTGAGCTCGTATTATGGTGACGGTAGAAATCATAAGGGCGTAGACATTTGTGCAAAAAGCGGAACATCTATTTACGCTGTAGCAGATGGCACTGTTGTATATTCGGGCTGGAAGGGTAATTACGGCAACTGCGTAATTATTGAGCACGCAGACGGTATGCGTACCCTTTATGCTCACGCAAAGCAACTTTGTTGCAACGTTGGTGATACCGTGACACAGGGCGAGGTAATCGCGCTTGTGGGCACTACAGGTCAATCAACAGGTAACCATCTGCATTTTGAGGTTATCGTAGGCGGCAGAAATATGGACCCCGCACCGTATATCGGGTTGGATTAATGAATATTGAATAATTATTTTGTCCCGACTCTGTCGGGATTTTTTGTTGTAGGTTGCTATTTTGTGTTTTTGTTCTTGACGAAAATACAAAATTTGATATATAATATATACTGTATATTAATGTGAAAAAATATTGCTAATTTCAAGGAAGTGTAATTTTTGGCTAAAGCAAAAGCACAATATGATAATACCAGTATTCAAAAGCTTGAAGGCCCTGACCGTGTAAGACTTCGTCCGGGCGTTATATTTGGTTCTGATGGTCTTGACGGTTGTGAGCATTCGGTTTTTGAAATAATATCTAACTCTATCGATGAGGCGCGTGAGGGTCACGGCAAAAAGATAGTTATCACGTATCACAGTGATAACTCTATCGAGGTACAGGACTTTGGTCGTGGCTGCCCCGTAGACTATAACCCTAAGTACGACTGCGACAACTGGGAAATGGTTTTCTGCGAGATGTATGCGGGCGGTAAATACGGCACTGAGGATGGTTCTAACTACAGCACATCAATAGGTCTTAACGGTCTGGGTCTTTGCGCGACTCAATACGCGGCAGAGTGGATGGATGTTGAGGTTCGCCGTGACGGCTTTAAATATAATCTTCATTTTGAAAAGGGCTTTAATAAAGGCGGACTTAAAAAGGAAGCGTACAGCGGCCGCGAAACAGGAACAAAGATCCGTTGGAAACCCGATATTGAGGTTTTTACCGATATAAATATTCCGCGTGACTATTTTATAGATACTCTTAAACGACAGGCTATCGTAAATGACGGCTTGCTTTTTGAATTCCGCGAACAGCAGGGCGCACGCTATATTACACAAGAAATACTTTATAAAAACGGTATTACCGACTACGTTAATGAAACTGTAGGCGAAGAAAAACTTACCTCGGTACAGTTTTGGTCTACCGAGCGTAAGGGTCGCGACCGAGAGGACAAGCCCGAATACAAGGTAAAGATAAATGCGGCACTGACATTTTCAAACCGTCACACAAAAAAAGAGTATTACCACAACTCAAGCTGGCTTGAATACGGCGGCGCACCCGAGAGAGCCGTAAGAAACGCTTTTGTATATCAGATTGATGCGTATTTAAAGCAAAACAATAAATATAAAAGCAATGAAAGCAAGATAACATTTTCTGACATTGAAGAGTGTTTGGTGCTTGTAGTGTCATCTTTCTCACCGGGCGGTATCGTTTCTTACGAAAATCAAACCAAAAAGAGTATTACTAATAAATTTATCGGCGATGCAATGACCGAGTTCTTGCGTCATCAGCTTGAAATCTATTTTATAGAGAATAAGGCTGAGGCCGAAAAAATTGCCGAGCAGGTGCTTATAAATAAGCGTAGCCGTGAGCGTAGTGAAAAAGAGCGAATCAATCTCAAAAAGACACTCGCTACAGGCAACTCAATGGCAGACCGTGTACAGAAGTTTGTTGACTGCCGCAGTAAAGACGTTAACGAGCGAGAGCTTTATATAGTTGAGGGTGACTCGGCTCTGGGCTCTTGTAAGCTGGCGCGTGACGCGGCGTTTCAGGCTATTATGCCTGTGCGGGGTAAGATACTTAACTGCTTAAAGGCTGAATACGACAAGATTTTTAAAAGCGAAATTATCACCGATTTACTTAAAGTATTGGGTTGCGGCGTTGAGGTTAAGTCAAAGGCAAATAAAAATCTTTCTAACTTTGATATGGCAAACCTCAGGTGGAACAAGATTATTATTTGTACCGATGCCGACGTTGACGGATTTCATATTCGCACGCTGATTCTTACTATGATCTACCGTCTTATGCCTACGCTTATAAGCGAAGGCAAGGTGTTTATTGCCGAGACTCCGCTTTATGAAATTAACACTAAGGCAAAAACCTATTTTGCTTATGACGAAAATGAAAAGACGGATATACTAAACGAGATAGGCGACGAAAAGTATACGCTTCAGCGTTCAAAAGGTCTTGGTGAAAACCAACCCGATATGATGAACCTGACAACTATGAACCCCGAAACACGCCGTCTTATAAAGATATTGCCCGAGGATGCCGAGCATACAAGCGAAATGTTTGACCTGCTTCTCGGTGATAACCTTGCAGGCAGAAAAGATTATATTTCAGAATACGGCTATCTTTATATGGAAGATGCCGATATTAGCTAAAAATTAATTTACCCGTCAAATGTTGGGTGTCATTACGAGGGCGTAAGCCCGTGGTAATCCGTAATGTCCTGAAAAAGAAAACGGATTGCCGCGTCACTACCGTTCCTCGCAATGACAATAAGATTTGTGAAAGACCGATCCCAACATTTGATAAAGATATAAACTAAAAGGAGATATAAAATTGGCTCCAAGAAAGAAAAAAGAAAC
>CAYLXT010000067.1:0-6985 GCA_964387615.1 uncultured Ruminococcus sp. | reverse complement strand
GAAGGCGAATATAACTGAAAAAACTCTTGTTCTTTCGAACAAGAGTTTTTTCTGGAGCTGCTAACCAGATTCGAACTGGTGACCTCGTCCTTACCAAGGACGTGCTCTACCACCTGAGCCATAGCAGCGTATTTTAGCGACTTGATTATTATATTATAACAAATCGCTAAAGTCAAGAACAATTTTTATAAAATTTATCCTTCTAAGCCATTAGGGATGAAATATTGCTCTTGCCACCCTATTTTCAATATGATATAATACACCCAAAGAGGTGATTACTATGCAAATTATTAGTATAATTCTCATTATCTCAAGTGTATTATCGTTTTTGATTGCCGCATCGTTTTTCTTTATTTATACGACTTTCAAATATAACAAAAAGATGACCGACAGAGTTACTGCCTCCTTAATAAAAGTTAAACATAAAAGAAACGTTCCTGAATTTTGTTCAAATCTTCCATATGGACCAATACATATAAAGATAATAAAAAACCGCAGCAAGGGTTTATATGAATATTCGGTAAATCAAAAGCGCTATAAAATTCGCTATATAGAATATGTTACATCTCGTCAAATGCCAAGAATGCTATCAGTGATTTATCTTAGAAAATTCCCAAAAATTGCATATATAAAAACAGATGTATGCACAAAATTATACACTTTTCATATTTTTTCAATTATTTTTGCTTTCTTTGGCATTTTTCTTTTAATAAATGCTTTATTTGTACTATTTTAATGCTGGTGATAATATTATGAAAAAAATTAAAATTGCATATTTTAAAAACAAAAGTAAAAATATGTATATTAACGGAGGTATAATCTTCTGTCAAGACTCTAGAATTGTTATTAAATCTTTATTTATAACAATTGTTAAATTTGATACTGCTACATTTAAATGGAAAACTTTACAAGACGATACAATGGGTTATAAAACTATAGAAATGTCAGATAACGATAATTCATACGAATGTAAATTTTTTAAAAAAGATTTTGAGATTTTTCAAAAAGAATTCATTAAATTTAAGGTATAACAAAAGCACTTATCGATTGATAAGTGCTTTTGAATTTTATCTTTCTTTTCCTTTTGGTCTTGTCATCAATTCTTTTACTGCCAGATCAGCGCAATAGTTTTCATAAAGCACTTTATAGCATGAGTTAATTATCGGCAGCTCTACCCCATACTTTTCTCCTAATTGATATGCCATAAGCGTTGCATAATAACCTTCAACAGTACCAACTTCTTTAAGCGCCTGCTCAACAGGTACACCGCTACCGACCTTGTTGCCAAAGCGGTTGTTACGGCTGTGCTGTGAGGTGCAGGTTACAACAAGATCGCCAATACCTGTAAGTCCCATAAAAGTACGCTCATCAGCGCCCATACAAACGCCAAGGTTTGCCATTTCACTAAGACCGCGGGTAATAAGCGCCGCCTTTGTATTATCGCCAAGTCCTAAGCCGTCACTTATACCGGCGCAAACAGCGATAACGTTTTTAAGCGCGCCGCCAAGCTCAACGCCGATAATATCGTTAAGCGAATAAATACGCAAAGACTCGCTTGACATAACATCTCGTACAATATTAGCCGCCGTAAAGCTTTCTGATGTTGCAACAAGCGCGGTAGGTATCATACGCGCAACCTCTTCGGCATGCGACGGACCTGACAAAACTGTGATTTTATCATTCGGTAATTCTTCACGAATAACCTCGGAAAGTCTTTTTAAGGTATCTTTTTCAAAGCCTTTTGCAACATTTACAACAATACCGTGATTTTCGACAGCTGCTAACTGTTTAGCCACCGAACGCACCGCAACCGATGGGCACGCAATAATAGAAATAAGCGCACCACCAGCGCAGTTAATGTCAGATGTAATTTTTATGCTCTCGGGTATTTTAATTCCGGGTAAAAGCTTTACGTTTTCGCGGTTATTAATAAGGTCTTTTACCTCTTGTTCAAAGGGTGACCAAAGGTAGACCTCGTGTCCGCAATTAAATGCCGATATAGCAAGCGCTGTTCCCCAACCTCCAGAGCCTAATACGGTAATTTTTGCCATATTACTTTTTACCTCCAAAAGTAAGCTTCTTTTCAGTGCCGTTTATCAATCGTTTGATATTTTCGCTATGCTTTGCAATAACCAAAACACCCATTGAAATTGCAAGAATTGCCTGCGGCCAAAAAAGCGCAGGAGCATTAATGAAACTAAATATCATAGTACAGCTTACAACGGTAACAGCTGCCGCGATTGAACTTATTGATACAATTCTCGTGAGCAAAACACCAATTGCAAAAACCGCAAGACCAATAAGTATTGCAGGCCAACAGCAAACAGCAAAAATGCCTACACTTGTAGCAATACCCTTACCGCCTTTAAACTGAAAGAATATCGGAAATACGTGACCGAGCATACAAGCAAGACCGCAAATAAATGCACCGTAAACCGCCCACTCTTCACCGTTTGCAAAAACGTGTGCAAACACCAATTTGCCAATCAAACAAGCCACGAATCCCTTTAAAACATCGCCCAAGAAAGTTATCGCTCCAAGTTTAAAACCGCCTGTGCGCATAACGTTGGTTGTGCCGGCATTTCCGCTGCCAAGTTCACGGACATCTTTTTTCATAAAAATTTTTGAAAAAACAACTGCAAAACTGATGCTACCCAATAAATAAGCCAAAATTACGGTTAAAACAGCATAAACATAACTCATTTTGCGTTTTTATCTCCTCTCTCACGGATAACAAACCTCACGGGTGTACCCTCAAGGCCAAAGGTTGAACGTATCTGATTTTCAAGATAACGTTGATATGAAAAATGGAACAATTCTGCATTATTGCAAAAACAAACAAAGGTTGGCGGACAGGTTGATGCCTGAGTCATATAGTAAATTTTAAGTCGCTTGCCTTTATCTGACGGCGGTTGCACACGCGCAGTAGCATCGGCAAGTATGTCATTTAACTTACCTGTTGAAATACGCATTGTGTTTTGTGTGCGTACATAGTTTATAAGCTCAAAAAGTCGGTCAAGTCGTTGACCTGTTTTTGCGGATATAAATATAATCGGTGCATAAGGCATAAATGAAAAATCATTCATAAGCTTTTTGCGGTAATTATCCATAGTCTGACCGTCTTTATCAACTATATCCCATTTATTAACAGCGATAATGCAGGCTTTACCTTCTTCGAGGGCAAGACCCGCAACCTTAGAATCCTGCTCGGTAAAACCGTCAACGCCATCAATCATAATAACGCACACATCTGAACGCTCAATAGCCATTTTTGCACGGATAACGCTGTATTTTTCAATCTTGTCTTCAACACGGCTGTTACGACGCAGACCTGCGGTATCAATAAAATTAAATTTACCAAATTTGTTTTCGACAAGCGTATCAATAGCATCGCGTGTTGTACCGGCTATATCAGACACAATAACACGATCTTCACCCGTGATTTTATTTACGAGCGACGACTTGCCCGCATTGGGTTTACCAATGACAGCAACATTAATAACGTCATCATCATCTTCTTCAATAGTATCAGGCAAGAAATCATAGGCGGCATCAAGCAAATCGCCTGTGCCGTGACCGTGTACCGATGATACGGCAATCGGGTCGCCGAGTCCTAAATTGTAAAACTCATAAAATTCAGGAGGTACCGAACCAACCTTATCACACTTGTTAACGCACAACACAATCGGTTTGCCGCTTTTAAGAAGCATTGAAGCAATCTCACTATCGGTTGCGGTAACGCCCGTTTGCATATCACAAACCATTATAATTACGTTCGCGGTATCAATGGCAAGCTGAGCCTGTGAGCGCATACCCGATAAAATAATATCGTTGGTTTTAGGCTCAATACCACCAGTATCAACAAGCATAACCTTTTTGCCCTGCCATTCGGTATCTCCGTAAATTCGATCACGGGTTACGCCCGGGGTATCATCTACTATTGACAAACGTTTGCCGATAAGTTTATTAAATAATGTAGACTTACCAACATTTGGTCTGCCAACTACTGCAATAATCGGTTTTGCCATACATTCTACCTCCTAAGTCTTTAAAATCGCATTTACTAATGCGTATCCGTCATTATCAATGGGTATAATTTTCAAATTAAGTTTTTGCGACAATTCTTCGACCGTAACACTGTCAAGGAACATATCGCCCTCGGCGCGTAACATACTTGACGGTATAAGTAGAGTATCGCCTAAATTGGCGTTTTTTAACTGATCATATATGTCGGTTGCGGTAACTAAACCCGCAACGGTTATTTTTTCACCAAAAAAGTTATTTTTAACAGCAAATACATCGCATTTAAGACCACTGCATTTTTGCTCACACAAGTTGGCAATTTCACGGATTAACGCGTAAGCATCAACACCCGTTGCAATAGATATATGTCGTTTACGCTCATAAGGCTCAATATCATTCAACGCTTCCTGCGCCTCTGATTTTAACAATGCCCAAAGACCTACGCCGTTTTCAAGCAATAAAAAATCGCCATAAAATTCAGCATCAGGAATTTTACGCTCCGCCAAAAGATAAAATTCGTCCGAGCCGTAAATACGTCTGTCACCGTATTTTTGAACACTCTTTTGAGCGTATTCATCAATAATATCAAGAACTTGGTTAGCAGTATCTTTATTATACGGTGTAAGTCCTGTAAGTTCCTCACGGTGTTTGGTAAGACCAACGGGCACTGCAGCAATACACTCCATATTTTCAAGATTTAATAAATCATTTAAACTTCGGCGAAGCTCGTCACCGTCATTAATCCCGGGACAAAGCACCAACTGACTGTTCATCTTAATGCCTGCATCGTTAAAACGGCGCATAATATCCAACGCCCTGCCCGCGTTTTTATTGGTCATCATTTTAACGCGCAGTTCGGGATTAGTAGTGTGAACCGATATATTTATAGGACTTATGTGCATCTTTATAATGCGTTCAATCTCGTGCTCGGTAATGTTGGTAAGAGTTATATAATTGCCAAACAAGAAGGAAAGACGCGAGTCATCATCCTTAAAATAAAGGCTTTCGCGGAGACCCTTTGGTAACTGATCTATAAAGCAAAAAATGCACTTGTTTTTGCAAGAACGTTTTTCATCCATAAGATAGGTGTCAAATTGAAGACCGATTTCATCAAACTCGCCCTTTTTAATTTTAACCTTCTTAATTTTGCCCTTTGCGTTTATAATTTCGGCAATTATTTTTTCGTTATTTTGATAAAAGCGATAATCAAGTACGTCCATTATAAAATTGCCGTTTAATGATACAAGTGTATCACCGGGCTTAATACCCGCTTTGTACGCAGGACTTTTCTTTTCAACATCTTTGATTATAACGGACATACAATCACCACCTTAACATATATAATACGATATTTTTACACAAAAAACAAGAGGAGGATTTTGCTCCTCCTCTTAAAAAAACAAATTATTCTGCAATTTCTACAACCTGACGGCCATTGTATTTGCCGCAAGCAGTGCAAATTCTGTGGGGACGCTTATATGCGCCACAATCGGAACATCTTACCAATGTAGGAGCGGTAAGCTTCCATAAGTTGTTTCTTCTCTTGTCTCTTCTTGCTTTTGATGTTTTTCTCTTCGGTACTGCCATTTTCAGCACCTCCTTAACTTAATAATTAATAATGAAAGAATTAATCATCCAGTAATTCCATAAGCTTGGCAAGACGCGGATCTACTTCCTTTGTAGAGCAACCGCACTCACCTTCGTTTAGATTTTTACCGCATTTGAAGCAAATTCCCTTGCAATCCTCATTGCACAGGTGCTTGCTGGGCAAATCCAAAATGACTTCAGAATACACAAACTCGTCCACATCTAATTTCATATCCGGCACGGTGATAATCGTGTCACTTTCCTGTCTCTCTATAGCAGTGGCAAGCAATTTATCAATAATGACGGTATGGTTGTGTTGGGCATCAATGCCACATCGGTCACAAGGAGCCGCAAAGGTATATTCAATAATCAGGTTTAAAGACACAACACTTGCTTTGTTTGAAACCGAACCACTAATTTTTATGGGATTTTTGAGCGGAAAATTACCCATAAAATCAACATCGCTCATATCAAGCGAATGGTTAATCTCAAGCACCGAATTATCGGTAGCAAAGATGCGTTTAAGATCAAGAACCATACTGCACCTCACAAAATGACCTTAAGTCACGAAGTATATTATATATACGCGTTCCCCTTTTGTCAAGCACTTATTTCCATAATTTTTATAAATTTTTTCATCAATAGAAACATAAATTTTGTTGATTAATACATTGACAACTACAGTTAAAAAAGATATAATTGTAAAAATATAAAATATTGAAAGGTGTTGTACGAAAATGGCTTACTTTTTTAATGAAGTTTCACACACTTTTAATGAGTATCTTTTAGTTCCGGGTTACTCATCGGCTGAGTGTGTACCTGCAAATGTAACACTAAAAACCCCACTTGTTAAATTTAAAAAGGGTGAGGAACCGTCTATATCAATGAACATTCCTATGGTATCTGCAATAATGCAAGCTGTATCGGGTGAAAAATTGGCAGTAGCTCTTGCTCGCGAAGGTGGCGTATCATTTATATACGGCTCGCAAACTGTAGAAGATGAAGCCGCAATGGTTGCACGCGCTAAAGCTTATAAAGCAGGTTTTGTTGTAAGTGCATCAAATGTAACACCAAATAGTACATTACAAGATATATTAACACTCAAAGAAAAAAATAGATTTTCTACAGTTGCCGTTACCTCTGATGGTACTGCAAACGGTAAACTTTTGGGCATTGTTACAGGTCGTGACTATCGCGTCAGCCGTATGTCTACCGATACAAAGGTTTCAGAATTTATGACCCCGCTTGAAAAGTTGGTTATAGCTGATGAAAACACCACCCTCAAGCAAGCAAATGATATCATTTGGGATAACAAACTCAATTCTTTACCAATAGTTGATGCTGATGGCAATCTTAAATACTTTGTTTTCAGAAA
>CAYLXT010000066.1:0-7148 GCA_964387615.1 uncultured Ruminococcus sp. | reverse complement strand
GCGCTTGACTGGGGGTCAAGAGGCCGCAGGTTCAAGTCCTGTCACTCGGACCATATTGGAAACCGCTTAAACAGAGGGTTTAGGCGGTTTTTTATTTTTGCCCAATTTCTAAAAAATAGGATTTTCTAACACTTTTTCTAACACTAAAACATACTTGCCATTGTATCGGCTATTGTCTGCTTACGCTTAATATCTAAATGCCCATAAATATTTGCGGTCATCTTAATATCTGCGTGACCGAGCCATTCTTGAACATCTTTAAGCGTAAATCCGCGTGACAACAATATACTTGCACAACTATGGCGCAAATCGTGAAATCGTATATGTGGTAAGTCATTATTATTTAGTATAAGTTTGAAATGGTGACTTACATAATCCGGTGTATATGGACATCCGTTATCCCACACAAAAATATATGCTGTGTTTTTATATTGTTTACCGAACTCTTTGCGATTTTGCGCTTGTCTTGTCTTTTCAGCAATAAGTAATTGTTTTATTTCAGGTACTAATGGAAAAGTGCGAAAACTACTTGCATTTTTAGTCTTGTCTTTACATACGACCTCATTGACTTTCACAACTGTGTGGCATATTTGCAATGTGTTGTTCTCAAAATTGATACTATTCCATTTTAAACCCAAAACCTCACTGCGACGCAAACCGTATGTTGCAGTTATTTTTACAAGCAAATAAAACACTTTATCGTTTATTATTGTGTTTAACAAGTTTTCTACTTGTTCAGCATTGTAAAATGTAGGCTCTCTGCGTTGTAATTGTGGCAGTTTAACCCATTGGCAAGGGTTGACGAGTATTAAGCCTGACTTTAAAGCTTCTTTTAAAGTTTGATTTAATATGTTTCTATGCAACTTTAAAGATTTGGCAGATAAACCGCCTTTCTTATCCAACCTACCGCATAACGCTTTTTCATCAATGTACGCTTGCAGATGGTCTTTGACAATATCTTGCAAGCGAATTTTCTTTGATGAAAAGTACGGAATTATATGCGCATTTGCAAGTTGTTCATAACCTTGATATGTCACATTATCAACTGTCTTTTTTATTTGCTCAAGCCATATTTTTACATAGTCGCAAAACAAAATATCATTGTTTATAATTCCTGATTTACTTTCATAAAGTGTTATTTGTTCGCGTAAAAACTTTTCTGCGCGTGTTTTATTACCTTTAACGGTCAAATTACTGCATATCCATTTTTGCTTTCTTTTGCCATTTTCGTAATAGTTTATAACCGCATAGTATTTATCATTTTTAACTTGTAGGCTACCTGTCATTTTTAATTATCTCCTTTCTGCGACAGTTAAAACCTACCAACTATATATTACTGTATCTTGCTGATTGTATATAATCAATGACACAGCATTTTGGAATTTTATAACTGCGACCAATTCGGTGCGCGTGTATTTTTCCACTTTTAACAAGTTTATATGCAGAATTTAAACCTATATGAAATATCTGCATTATATCCTTTATATCTAAAATATCAGGATAATCTTTTAACAGCATTTTAACTCCTTTCTAAAAATCAATTAAACATAATAATCACCTACTTTTAAAACATTTCATCTATAATTACATTTTCTTTATCATAAAAAGTTTTGCTTTCATCTTTTTTACCAAATATTAAAAATTTGTTTATTCTTCTTTCAAATGCTTCAAAACTTTATTTTTCATTTTTTTGTATATCAACATATTGTTTATCAAAGGGTATATTACTTATAATGTATACTTTTGAAAAGCACGCTTGCCTATCGGCATATCTTGCAGGTAATGTGCCGGGGTAAACATCTAAATATTGTAGCATATCTTTTAAGGGCAACGAACTGCGGAACTCATCAAATAAAATCACATCTTGATTTTCGTAACTATCAAATGGGTGTGCATAATTAGTTATTTTATATACATTTTCATAACCATATTTATCCATCACATAACGAGTTTTGCCTGTTTCAGTTTTTCCGTAAATGTATGTCACTTCAAGTTTTCTAAACTTAGTTTTATTTTTCTCGTGTATTATGGTTTGTCGCATTTTATCTAAATGTTGAGTTTTAGTCATAAAAGACGGAAAAACATCAATAATTTCAAGATTGCTTGCACCATCTTTAATCATCCCTAAAACTTGTTTTGATATATTATCACTTGACCCTTTTCGTTCAATCGGCATTTCACCAAATTCTTCAAAGGTTTCAATAATATTTGTTTCTTTTTTATCACTCTCTAAATATTTACCTTCTTTTCGTATGTAATCACGATTTTCTTGACAAGTGCCATTTGCTAATTCTATATGCGCACCATAAAAACGCCTTTGAATAGTACTAAATAATATAGCATTTTTTGAGTGCAAAAATATATGCGTGTGGGGTGTTTTATTTTCCCCTATTTCATCACACATACACCAATATACAGTTTTTATTGACTGCATATTTTCATTAATTTTTTCGTGTGTAAAACCGTGTTCAATAGGATTGTTCATTGTCAATTGATACTTTCTACTGCTTTTTTCACTTGGCATATTTTCACCACCTTTCTATTAAATACACAAAACACATAGGTTGCAAAGGGTAATACTAACCTTTGCAATCATCAAGGCGGTGGCGCAAGACTTGCGCCACACGCTGACGGCTCATATGATTTGTTAAGTTGATTGTACTACAAATCGTAGTGTTATACAACTATTAATTGTGTAAATTTTTTATAAACATAACACTACAAAATGTTGTTTTTAGTTAATTGATGTGCTATAATCTAATTGATGAGGTGTTTTTATGAAAGATAATGTTGTATCTTATGATAATATATATACAACCGCAGAACGAAAAAAATTGATTGCTGAAATGCTGAAAACTCATAGGCAATTGAACAAATATACTCAAAAAGAAGTTGCTGAACATATCGGTGTAAATGCAGAAACATACGCAACTTATGAGCGCGGCAGAAACGAACCATCTGCTGAAATGCTTGTCAGACTTTCGTATTTGTATAATGTTCCCGTTGATTTTCTTATTCAAAGGGATAACTTATACAAAGATGAAAATAGCACTTTAAAGGCTGTAAACGAATTTCAAAATGCTATTGATGAAATACGCGGTAAAATTCTATCGGGTGACCCACAAACACGCGATATATTAAAACAATTTACAAATAGCCTCAATAATATGGTTGATATTATTAAAGATGTAGAATTAAAAAACAATAATGGCGAACAGTGATTTAATTTCATCAATGTTCAAGTTTCTTTTTTTTGCAAACAAGGTAAGTATTTGCTATTTAATAAAATCCCATCTGTGACCGCACGGCAAAATTTGTGATGTAATACAGTTTGATAAATGGGGAGGCGGCAAACACAGAACGGATAAGTCTCTACCACGCACCAAGTCACAGCGCACTGTACTGATGAGATTGTACCACGAACAAAAAAGCAGACACTTTTTATAGTATCTGCTTAATTTGATAGTTGGTATTTTCTAACTGTCTTCTAACACATTTCTAACATTTTTCTAAAATTTAAAAATATTTGTTTTTTTGGCTTTCAATTATTTTTTGTTTTTACGAGGCCTGAAAGCCGCATAAATAAAGGCTTTTCTTAATTTTAAAAGTTATTAAAAGCATTTATATAATATTTAATTCACGAAACTGGGGGTCAAGAGGCCGCAGGTTCAAGTCCTGTCACTCCGACCAAAAATCCAAATTCAGCCTTTAGGTTAGATTTAGATTTTTGGTTAAGATTTCTCCAAATTAAACCAACCTTATCCGCTGTTTTAATTTACAATTTATTAAAATTTTTGTTTAGCCGTTGTCAAGTTGCAAATATAATATATATTTGTTAAAATTAAAGACAAGGGGGGCGCGATATGGCTGTTCAAACCATTTTTAAACGGTATGAATTTAAATACCTTGTAAATGCCGAGCAAAAAGAAAAAATCATTAAAACCATAAGCCAGTATATGCAACTTGATAAATACGGTCGCGCTACCATCCGTAATATATATTTTGACACCGATAATTATTTGCTGATCCGCCGTTCAATTGAAAAACCGGTATATAAAGAAAAATTACGTATCCGAAGTTACTGCAAAACCGACACCAACAGCAAAGTTTTTGTCGAGCTTAAAAAGAAATATAAATCCGTGGTATATAAACGGCGCATAGTTCTGCCGCAAAACGAAGCTATGGCTTGGGTCTGCGGCAAAGCCGACTGCAGTAAGCCTTCGCAGATAACAAATGAGATTGAGTATTTTATTAATTTTTATAAAACGCTGCGTCCTGCGGTTTTTCTTTCTTATGAGCGCGAAGCCTTCGCTGCGCGTGACGGCTCGGATTTTCGTGTAACCTTTGACGAAAACATACTTTGCAGACAAGATGATTTTTCTTTGTGCAGTGAAGTCTATGGCACATCAATTTTACCCAACAATATGAGCATTATGGAAATAAAATGTTCAGGTGGTATACCGCTTTGGATGACTGAATTGCTTACACAAGAGCATATATATAAAACATCTTTCTCTAAATACGGTACTGCATATAAAAATTTAATTTTTAAAAATACACCACTTTATACGGAGGCAATCTGAAATGTTCAGCAATCTTTTTAAAGGAATTTTTGATTCAGAGCTTACTACCACAGTAAGCGTAGGCGACTTTTTACTATGCCTTTGCTTTGCTTTAGGCTTAGGTCTTATTACGGCGGCGGCTTATATGTATCGTACACGTTATACAAAAAGCTTTGT
The DNA here is from genome assembly GCA_964387615.1 of uncultured Ruminococcus sp. GTDB lineage: Bacteria > Bacillota > Clostridia > Oscillospirales > Acutalibacteraceae > UBA737. Next base: position 2,409 of record CAYLXT010000066.1, on the reverse strand, counting down.
CACAACACTTGCGCTACTACCCGCAGTAGTATGCATTGTAATTATGCTGGTCAACGGTAATATCGGCGCAGGCGTGGCTGTTGCAGGCGCATTCAGCCTTGTGCGCTTTCGCTCAGTACCCGGTACCGCAAAAGAAATATGTATGCTGTTTTTGGCAATGGGTACAGGTCTTATTACCGGTATGGGATATTTAGGCTTTGCAGTACTTTTTACACTTATAATGTGCGTTATGTTTATGCTTTACAATCGTATTGATTTAGGCACCAAGAAGAATTCTGCAAGTTATAAAACTCTTACAATAACCATACCCGAAGATTTAAATTATACCATTGTTTTTGATGATATTTTCAGTGAATATACAAGCTCACACGAATTACTTCGCGTAAAAACGACTAATATGGGTAGTTTATTTAAAGTAACATATAACATCGTATTAAGCGATATAGATAAAGAAAAAGAAATGATTGATGCGCTGCGCTGCCGTAACGGAAATCTTGAAATTTGTGTTTCCGCTCAGGAAACCGTATCGGGTGAGTTGTAATAATTATGAAAAAGAAATTTTATTTTATCTTTTGTTTGTTGCTTTCGATATCTTTGGTGCTGACCGCCTGCTCGCAAAGCGGTACCCAAAGCGATTTGTCAAGCAATGATAGCGAATACACAGTAACCACCGATGATAACGGTAACACAGTGGTTGTTGATAACGACGGTAATATCATCGCCACCACCGAAAACGGCGATGTCATAGAGGTAGCAGATGACGGTAGCATAACCGTAACCGACAGTGCCGGCAAAACAACTACATTGTCGTCATCAGAATCTACGACCGTAAGCCGCGCGGATACTTCGGGCATGGACTTCAGCTTTGATAATGTCGATACCACATCCTCTGTTACAAGCGATACTGTAACCGACATATCAAGCACTACCGACATTAGTAGCAGCAGTAGCAGTGGCAGCAGCTCTGCAAATAACACATATAACATTACTTCAGGCGGTGTGTATACCTTTACGGGTGACAAAACCGATGTTATGCTGCTTGTTGATGCGGGCGACGCCGATGTTAACATTATCTTAAGCGGGGTTACAATAAAAAACAATAAAGGTCCTGCAATATATGTGCGCTCTGCCGACAAGGTAACAATCACCCTTGCAGACGGTACGGTAAATAAGCTGTCAGACGGCACCTCCTATTCTATTACCGACAGCGATTCCACGCTTGACGGCGCGATCTTCAGTAAAGCCGACCTCGTAATAAACGGCTCCGGCACCCTTAATATTGAGGGCAACTACAAGCACGGTGTGGTTTCTAAAGATGATCTTATTATCTCGTCAGGCACAGTAAATGTCACCTCGCAGAATGTAGGGCTTTGCGGTAAAGACTGCGTAAAAATAAACAGCGGTAATATTACCGTTAATGCAGGCAGTGACGGCATACGCTCCGATAATACCGAAGACGCCTCAAAAGGATATGTATACCTTTATGGCGGCACGGTTAATATAACTGCCGCAAATGACGGTATTCAGGCAGAAACCGTTATAAATATAGAAAATGTAAATCTTAACATTACAGCGGGTGGCGGCAGCGGCACATCGCTCTCATCATCAAGCGAATCCTACAAGGGCTTAAAGGCAAGCTCTGATATTTATATTACGGGCGGTACTTTTGACATAAGTTCAAAGGACGACTGCATACACTCAAACGGCACCATTACCATTTCGGGCGGTACTTATACCCTTTCATCAGGTGATGACGGTGTTCACGCAGACACCGACCTTTCCATCTCGGGTTCTGCAACAAAGCTCACCATAAACAAAAGCTATGAGGGAATTGAAGCTACCAATATCGTGATATCGGGCGGAAACATCTCAATCGTTGCATCCGATGACGGAATTAACGCCGCAGGCGGAAATAACTCTGCCTCTTCTTCGGGTGGTTTTGGCAGACCGGGACAAAACAATTTCAGTTCTTCAAACGGAAGTATCAAAATTTCGGGCGGTGACATATATATTAAGATGTCGGGCGACGGACTTGATGCCAACGGAACCTTGGCCATTACCGGCGGCAACGTTACCGTTTCGGGCGCAAACCAAGGCGACACCGCCATTTTAGACTTTGATTCTACCGGCACTATCAGCGGAGGTACTTTTATTGGCACCGGTGCTTCAAGCATGGCGCAAAACTTCAGTTCATCCTCCACACAGGGAGCAATTATGATTAAGACGAGCGGATCGGCGGGCACGACCATTAAGCTGACCGATTCTTCCGGCAAGGTCTTGGTTTCACATACTGCAGATCAGTCATTTTCTTGTATCATTATAAGTTGCTCAGGTCTTTCAAAGGGTAATACCTATACCCTGACTGTCGGTTCTTCAAGCACTTCAATTACTATGAACAGCACAGTTTAC
>CAYLXT010000065.1:0-7334 GCA_964387615.1 uncultured Ruminococcus sp. | reverse complement strand
CCTTGCGTAAAAGCAGGCGCAATTTATGAGGATTACCTTTTGGGTACAAGCCACGCTCGTCCTTGTATTGCAAAGGGCCTTGTTGATATCGCTATCAAAGAGGGCGCCGATGCTATCTGCCACGGTTGCACAGGTAAGGGTAATGACCAGGTTCGTTTTGAACTTACAATCAAGCACTTTGCACCAAATATGCCTATTATTGCTCCTTGGCGTGAGTGGGACATTAAATCACGTGAAGAAGAAATCGAATATGCCGAGGCGCACAATATTCCGCTAAAGATTAATCGCGAAACCAACTATTCTAAGGATAAGAACTTGTGGCATCTTTCTCACGAGGGTATGGATCTTGAAGATACAGGCAACGAGCCTATGTATGACAAACCAGGTTTTCTTGAAATGGGCGTTTCACCTGCAATGGCACCCGATGAGCCTACATACGTAACTTTAGACTTTGAACAGGGCGTGCCGGTAGCAATCGACGGCGAAAAGATGACCGCTAAAAATATTATCTTAAAACTTAACGAGCTTGGCGGTAAAAACGGTATCGGTATTATTGACATTGTAGAAAACCGTCTTGTTGGTATGAAATGCCGTGGCGTTTATGAGACTCCAGGCGGCACAATTCTTTATCGCGCACACGAAGCACTCGAAAGCATATGCCTTGACAAGATGACCCTTCACGAAAAACAAAGACTTGCAATTACCTATGCTGAACTTGTTTATAACGGTCAGTGGTTTACTCCGCTTCGTGAGGCTTTGGCAGCATTTGTTGACAAGACTCAGGAAAAGGTTACAGGTACTGTCAAACTTAAGCTCTACAAGGGTAACATCATTAAAGCAGGTATCTGGAGTGACTATTCACTTTATAGCGAAGAAATTGCTACCTTTGGTGAAAGTGATTACGACCAGAGGGATTCAGCCGGCTTTATCAACCTTTACGGTCTTCCTATTAAGGTTCAGGCTATGGTTGACGGCAAAAAATAATAAAAGGATAATTCTGCCCGACTTTACGGTCGGGCAGTTAAGTGTATTATAGGTTACAGTATGACTAATATATTTATTGACGGAAGCGCGGGTACTACGGGACTGCGCATATACGATAGACTAAGTGCAAGAGATGATATTTCTCTGATAATTTTACCCGAAGAACTGCGCAAGGATGATAACGCTCGTGCCGAGGCTATAAACTCGGCTGACATAGTATTTTTGTGTCTGCCCGATGATGCGGCGCGTCAGGCGGTGACTTTTGTAAAGAATGATAAAACCGCTATTATTGACACGTCAACCGCTCATCGTACAAATGACGGTTGGGTATACGGCTTTCCTGAGCTTACGGGAAAACGCGAGGCAATTATAAATTCCAAAAGAATTGCAAATCCGGGCTGTCACGCGAGCGGATTTATAGCGCTTGTAAAACCTCTTGTTGAAGCAGGTGTGTTAAGCACTGACACCGCACTTAGTTGTTTCTCACTTACGGGTTATTCGGGCGGCGGCAAAAAAATGATTGCTGAATATGAGGCTCCCGATAAATCGGCTTTACTTAAAGCACCGCGACAGTACGGACTTACCCAACAACACAAGCACTTAAAGGAAATGCAGGTACTTACGGGTATTGATACGGCTCCTGCTTTTTGCCCGATTGTTGCCGACTTTTACAGCGGTATGGAAGTAACCGTCACGCTGTTTAAAAATGATATTAAAGCAAGCCTCGATAACATAAAAGAGATATATAAAAACTATTACACAGGCAAGCTCGTTCACTTTGATGATGCGGCTGATGAGGGTGGATTTTTATCCGCGGCGGCACTATCAGGTAAAGATGATATGCAAATAAGCGTATTCGGTAATGAGGATAGAATAATTCTTACTGCGCGTTATGATAACCTTGGAAAAGGTGCGTCGGGCGCGGCAATTCAAAATATGAACATCCTTATGGGTGTGGATGAAACTATAGGTTTGGTGTTTTAATAATGGAAATTAAGTTAATAGACGGCGGTGTGTGCGCGGCGCAAGGCTTTAAGGCTTCGGGCGTACACTGTGGTATCAGAAAAAATAAAACAAAAAAAGATCTTGCAATGATTTGCAGTGACGTGGTAGCCAATGCGGCGGCGGTTTATACCACCAACCTTGTAAAAGGCGCGCCGCTTACCGTTACAAAAAATCATATTGCTGACGGCAGGGCGCAGGCGGTTATCTGCAACAGCGGCAACGCTAATACCTGTAACGCAAACGGTATAGAGATTGCCGAACAGATGAGTGACCTCGTTGCAAAAGAACTTGGTATAAGTGCTAATGATATCGTTGTAGCATCAACGGGCGTCATTGGTCAGCCCCTTGATATTACTCCAATTGCCGAGGGTATTCCCGTTTTAGCAAAATCTTTAAGCGAAAACGGTAGTCAGGATGCGGCAGAGGCAATTATGACCACCGATACTATTGATAAGCAAATAGCTGTAGAATTTACAATAGGCGGCAAGGTTTGCCGTATGGGTGGTATTGCTAAAGGTAGCGGTATGATTCATCCAAATATGGCAACAATGCTTGTGTTTATAACCACCGATACTGCGATTTCTTCTGATATGTTGCAAAAGGCATTGTCAGGTGATATCGCCAACACCTTTAATATGTTAAGTATAGACGGAGATACATCTACCAATGATATGGTAACCGTTCTTGCTAATGGTATGGCAGGTAACGATGAAATTACCGCTGATGGCGAAAACTTTGATGTCTTTATGAAAGCGTTAAATACAGTAACGGTAAACCTTTGCCGTATTATTGCAGGTGACGGTGAGGGCGCTACAAAGTTGCTTGAGTGTAAGGTAAGCGGTGGTAAAACTTTAAACACTGCTAAAACTGTTGCAAAGAGCGTTATTTGTTCAAGTCTTTTAAAGGCTGCTATGTTTGGCGCTGATGCTAACTGGGGACGAGTGCTATGTGCAATAGGTTATAGCGGCGCAGACGTTGACGTTACAAAAATAGACGTTTCGTTTGTTTCAAACAAGGGTGAAATACTTGTGTGTCAGAACGGCGCAGGCGTAGACTTCAGTGAAGAAAAGGCAAAAGAGATTTTGCTCGAAAAAGAAATTGTTATTGACGTAAAACTTAATGACGGTGAGTTTTCATCAACTGCATGGGGTTGCGACCTCACATATGATTATGTAAAAATAAATGGTGATTATAGAACCTAAGGAGATTATAATGGATAATCATTTTTCAAATGCCGAGCGTGCCGAGGTTTTAACTCAGGCACTGCCTTATATCAAAAAGCATACAGGCAAAATCGTTGTTATAAAATATGGCGGCAACGCCATGATAAACGAGCAGCTTAAACAGCAGGTTATGGAAGATATTGTTCTTTTGTGGCTTATTGGTGTAAAGGTTGTATTAGTTCACGGCGGTGGTCCCGAAATTAACGACCTTATGGACAGACTTGGTAAAAAGCCACAGTTTGTAGACGGTCTTCGTGTTACCGACAAGGAAACCGTTGATATTGTACAAATGGTGCTTGCAGGCAAGGTTAATAAAACGCTTGTAAACCTTCTTGAAATGAAGGGCGGTAAGGCTATGGGTATTTCGGGTATGGACGGCAGACTTATTGAGTCCGAAATCAAGGACGAAAGACTCGGTTACGTTGGTAAAATCACAAAAGTACATATAACACCCGTGCTTGACCTGCTTGAAAAAGGTTATATCCCAGTTATATCAACCATCGGTTGTGATAAACAGGGTAACGCTTATAACATTAACGGTGATACTGCGGCGGCATTTATTGCGGGGGCACTTGGTGCACAGCGTCTTATTATGATGACCGATATTGACGGTATTTTGCGTGATAAAGACGACCCCAGCACTATTATTCCACATCTTACGATCAGTGAAATTGAAGAGCTTAAGGGCGAGGGCGTAATCTCGGGCGGTATGATACCCAAGGTTGATTGCTGTATAGAGGCAATTCACAAGGGTGTTAAAAATGTTGTTATTATGGACGGACGTGTACCACACTCAATTCTTATGGAGTTGTTGACAGACGAGGGTGCAGGTACAATGGTGAGCAATAATGTTTGATTTAATTTCTACCGATAAACAGTATGTTGCAAATACATACAACCGTTTTTCTGTTGAACTTGTAAATGGCAAAGGTTCAAAGGTTTACGACAAAAACGGCAAAGAATATATAGATATGGGTTCGGGTATCGGCGTTACTGCGTTTGGCATTGCAGACGAGCAGTGGTCACAGGCGGTAGCCGAACAGGCAGGTAAACTGCAGCATATGTCAAACCTTTATTATACCGAGCCTTGCGCCTTGCTTGCAAAGGCGCTTTGCGAAAAGACAGGGCTTAAAAAGGTTTTCTTTTCAAACTCGGGCGCCGAGGCAAACGAGTGCGCTATAAAGGTTGCTCGTAAATGGGCGGCGGAAAACAAGGGTGAAGATTGCTGCACAATAGTAACTCTTAACAATAGCTTTCACGGTAGAACTATTACAACCCTTGCGGCCACAGGACAAGACCATTTTCATAAACTCTTTCAGCCTTTGACTGCAGGTTTTATTCATACACCTGCAAACGATATTGAAGCGCTTAAAAAGACGGTAACAGACTATAATGTCGCCGCCGTTATGATAGAATGCGTTCAGGGAGAGGGCGGCGTAATTGCGTTAGAACCCGATTTTGTAAAGGCAATTTACGATTTGTCAAAAGAGCACAACTTTTTAGTAATCGTTGACGAGGTTCAGACAGGTAACGGCAGAACAGGTAAGTTCTATGGCTATATAAATTATGGTATTAACCCCGATGTTGTCACTACTGCCAAAGGTCTTGGCGGTGGCTTGCCGATAGGCGCGGCAATTTTGGGCGAAAGGGTAGAAGGTGTATTAGGCTTCGGCGACCACGGCTCTACCTATGGCGGCAATCCCGTGTGCGCCGCAGGCGCTTTAAACGTTATAAACCGTATTGATGATGCGCTTTTATGTGACGTTACCAAAAAGAGTGAATATATTTTTGAAACACTTAAAAATGCTGATGGTATTGAGTCTGTAAGCGGTATGGGTCTTATGATTGGTATAAAGACAGTAAAACCTGCTGCAGAGGTAGTAAAAGCGGCTATGGAAAAGGGTGTCTTGTGCCTTACCGCAAAAGATAAGGTAAGATTACTTCCAGCACTCAACATTCCGTTTGAGGACTTACAAAAAGCAATAGATATAATTAAAGAGGTAGCAAGATGAACTTAAAGGGCAAAAGTTTTTTAAAATTACTTGATTTTACAACTGAAGAAATAGAAGGTCTATTGGCTCTTGCCGCAGAGCTTAAAGAAAAAAAGAAATGTGGCACACCCCATAAGTATTATGAGGGTAAAAATATAGCGCTTATATTTGAAAAGACCAGTACACGCACACGTTGTGCTTTTGAAGTAGCGGCTGCCGACCTTGGTATGCACCCGACCTATCTTGACCCTACGGGTTCACAGATAGGCAAAAAAGAGAGCATTGCCGATACAGCCCGTGTTCTTGGTCGTATGTATGACGGTATTGAATATCGCGGTTTTGGTCAGGAGATTGTTGAGGAATTGGCTAAACACGCAGGCGTACCTGTATGGAACGGTCTTACCAATGAATTTCATCCCACACAAATTCTTGCCGACTTCTTGACAATTCGTGAGCATTTTGGTGAGCTCCGTGGTAAAAAACTCGTTTATATGGGCGATGCTCGTTACAATATGGGCAATTCACTTATGGTTGGTTGCGCTAAGATGGGTATGCACTTTGTGGCTTGCACAAACAAAAAGTATTTCCCTGAAAGTGAGCTTGTAAATCAGTGCCTTGAAATCGCTAAAGAGACAGGTGCTATAATTGAATTTAGCGAAAGCACCGATGCTGTAAAGGGCGCGGATGTAATTTACACAGACGTTTGGGTATCTATGGGCGAGCCTGACAGTGTTTGGGAAGAAAGAATCAAAGATTTAATGCCCTATCAGGTAAACAAAGCGCTTATGGAAAAGGCAGGTTCACAATGCCGCTTTATGCATTGCCTGCCCGCATTCCACAACCTTGATACCACAATCGGCAAACAAATTTACGAGAAATTCAGCATCGACTGTATGGAGGTTACCGAAGAGGTGTTTGAATCAAAGCAGTCAATCGTATTTGATGAAGCCGAAAACCGTATGCACACTATCAAAGCAGTGATTGCTGCTACAATATAAATAATTTTTAACCCGTATTTGTTGAAAATACGGGTTGTTTTTTTATGGAATAAAATGTATAATGAAATCAAATAAAACAGTGAGGTGCGATATGAGACGCAGACAGGTACATCTTGACTTTCACACATCCGAACACATAGAGGGAATAGGCAGTGGATTTTCAAAAGAAAATTTTCAAGAAATGCTAAAAAAGGGTCACGTTGACTCTATAACAGTATTTTCAAAATGTCATCACGGTTGGTCTTATCATCCGACAAAGGTTAATAAGATGCATCCGCATCTGAATTTTGACCTTTTGGGCGCGCAGATAGAGGCGGCGCACGAAATTGGTGTTAAAGCACCTGTTTATATTTCGGCGGGCTTTGACGACAAGGCATCAAAAGAGCATCCTGAGTGGCTTAATTACCGACTTGATGAATATCAAAACGGCATCAATATGGAATATGTAGGTTATCATTTAATGTGCCTTAACACACCGTATCTTGATGAGCTTTTGGCAGAAATCAAAGAGGTTTGCGAAAACTATGATGCAGACGGCATTTTCCTTGATATAGTTCACGTTGACCCTTGCTATTGCGAAACCTGTCGCGCCGAAATGGCAAAACGTGGCTTGGACGAAAATAATCCCGATGATGTAAAAATACTTGCCGAAGAAACCTACGCAAACTATGTCCGTCGTGTGCGTGAAACTATTGACTCGGTAAAACCGGGACTTCCCGTATTTCACAACGGCGGTCACATACGTCACGGCAGATATGACTTGGCGCACGCTAACACCCATCTTGAGCTTGAAAGTTTGCCAACAGGCGGTTGGGGTTACGACCATTTCCCGATGTCCGCGGCTTATGCACGCACTTTGGGTATGGAATACCTTGGTATGACGGGTAAATTCCATAAATCATGGGGTGAATTTGGCGGATACAAGCATCCAAATGCACTGCGCTATGAGGTAGCGCTGGCTGCGGCAAACGGTGCTTGCAGTTCGGTTGGTGACCAGTTGCATCCATCGGGTCTTATGGACAATGCTACATATACACTTATTGGTGAAGCATATAAAACTATAGAAGAGCGTGAAGCGTGGCTTGACGGTTATAAGAACGCTCGGGGCGATATTGCCGTACTTTCAAGTGAGG
>CAYLXT010000064.1:0-7351 GCA_964387615.1 uncultured Ruminococcus sp. | reverse complement strand
ATTTATAAAATAGGTCGCGGACCGTCAAGCTCGCACACAATAGGGCCTGAGCGCGCTTGTAAAATTTTTAAGGAACAAAATAGCGATGCCGACGAGTTTCGGGCAATACTTTTCGGTTCTCTGGCAAAAACCGGCAAGGGACACGGTACAGATACCGTAATTGTTAAAACCTTTGCGCCCATTCCTTGCGAAATTGAATTCAATATGAATGACGATAATATTCCGCACCCTAACACAATGGTGCTTATAGCCGTTAAAGACGGCACAGAGATTGCCTATACCCGAGTTTTCAGTGTGGGTGGCGGATATATTGAGTTTGAAAATATGAGCCCCGAAAAACTGACAACCGTTTATCCGCATGATAAATTCAGCGATATTGCTGCTTACTGCAAGGAAAAATCCATTAAGCTTTGGCAATACGCATTGGAATTTGAGGGCGCTGAGTTAAAACAACACATTGCAACCATTTGGGATGCTATGAAGCGCTCAATTAAAAACGGTCTTGAAGACGAGGGCGTGTTGCCCGGTGGACTTGAGGTTCAGAAAAAAGCAAAAACTTTATTTAATAGTCAGCATATAGATGAAAGCGCCGAAACCCGTCAGAACCGTGTTGTATGCGCCTATGCTTTTGCGGTAAGCGAGCAAAACGCGGCAGGCGAAACTATTGTAACCGCGCCAACCTGCGGCGCGGCAGGCGTGTTGCCTGCAACACTTTATTATCATCAGCAAAAGTCGGGCTTTACCGATGAAGAAATTTATCACGCGCTTATGACAGCCGGACTTATCGGCAATCTTATTAAAACCAATGCATCAATTTCGGGCGCAGAATGTGGCTGTCAGGCAGAGATTGGCTCGGCCTGCGCTATGGCGGCAGCCGCACTGGCCGAACTTTTTGACCTTACAATTGACAAGATTGAATACGCCGCCGAGATTGCTATAGAGCATCATCTTGGTCTTACCTGCGATCCTATATGCGGACTTGTGCAAATTCCTTGTATTGAGCGCAATGCCGTTGCGGCAATGAGAGCTATAAACGCCGTTAATCTTTCAAGCTTTTTATGGAACTCACGCAAGATATCACTCGATCACGTAATACACACAATGAAAGAAACAGGACTTGACCTGTCGTCACGTTATAAAGAAACGTCAGAAGCAGGTTTAGCAAAAATAAAGTTGTAGGAGAGGTTTTATGTCATATTGGTTTAGAAACGAAGACGGAAGCTGCAGTTATGGCTCAATAAACTTAGGTAGGTCAAATGACCCTTCTAAGTATTTAATTAAATTCCCAGAAAAGATAAAGCAGAGACAAGACGACATCATAAAAAACATAAATTTTTCACAATACAAAAGAAATGATGTGTATATGTTTCTTTATGGGCACACAGAAAACGATTTTACCGTTACGTTTAATACACGTTATCGTAAAACCCCGGAACTAAAAGTGTGGAATTCAGAGACTATCTGCAATGTCGACATCAACCTGTTTTTAGTTGCGTTCATTGTTTTCATTGATTCAAAATCCACCTTTAGTTCAAAGTTGTGGGAAACGCTTAAAACGATATTTTTGTTACTGTTAAATCAAAAAGATTCTTTCTTTGAGGAAATGGCTTCAAGCCATAATTGTTCACCGCGTGATTTTTTTAATCAGCTTGACACTTTTATATCAAACGAATTAATAAGTAAGATTTCACAATATCTTAACGAAGATACTTGTTTTACATGTTATACTTCACTTTGTGAAGCAAAAGAAGTACTTATCCCTCCCGCTTATGATGAATTAGAGGAAAAATGCTGTGAATTCTTTGACGAAATAGCACTACAAAGAATTAATAGCAAAATCTCTCTGCCGCGAGAATTGGACGAGCTTTTTACATATAGCGTTGACCATTTGTTTTTTTACGATGATTATTTTAAACTCGAACATGCAAACCCAGAAACAATAAAACACGTCAACGATGTTGCTACCTTTTTATATATCGGAATCGCAAAAATTCTTATAAATCACAAATATTATTTACAAGCACAAAATTTTTTAGAATATGCTAAAGAAATCTACGTTAAAAAATCTCAGCTGACCGAGATAATAGAAATTGAATTTTCTATCAAAAAGCCTGTCCGTAGATTACAAAAACGCAAAGAGCGTAAAGAAACCGCCGCTCACAATAAACGTTGCAAATTGTTATATCGTAGCATCAACAAAGAAATGGTAAAATTCATTCTTCCCGGTGGCATAAAACAATTAGATTGCATTATGAAATCGTTGTTTAAACTCATAGATGAAAACTTTGATGCTTGGTCTCTCGACTATCATAAAAAGGTTTTTGCACTTTACAGCGACGCGTTTGTTCGCTTAGCTTTAAACCCGGGAGATATGAGTTCAGTTATCTCTTTGTTAAAAAGCAAGCATCCATCTATTCTTAAAACCGATGCTCTTTCGGCTGCGGTCGTGGCTTTTACATCCTCTAATATAATGAATAATCAATTTGAAATTGTTACTGATGAGGATTTATCCTTGATTAAAGAAATTGGCAATGATTTACTTGAAACGAAAACACCTAAAAACGATAAGACTACAGGTAAACAACACTTGGTTGACGCCGAATACGGACTTGTTGTTACTAAACCAATATATACAACAAACGTAAAATCATCGTATGAGTATCTTGAGCATTTGCGTTCTTTGTCGGGTGAGAGATACAAATGGGAGCGCCTGGGTTCGACCTCAGTGCAAGGCGTTAAAGGTATGATAGATATGTACGAGGGCACCTTACCCTCCGGGGAAAAATCTCCTACTATTTACATAAATATGTACGGTAGTGAAAATTCTCATTCGGCGCCCATTGGCTTTATGTATGTAGATTAATAAAAATCAGCATCTTTTCAGATGCTGATTTTTGCTAGTTTATATCCAAAATTTCTTTTAACTTATTTTCCATAACTGCCGCTATGCTTGCAAAGCCACAATCGTTTGGATGGCAGTTTTCTATAAGCGCAGCCTCCGCTATATCGTCAGACAATAAATCGGTTCCTTTTATGTAATAAACGTTTTTATCGCCTGTATTTATTGCATTCTGATAGGTCTGCATCATAACCGCCACGCGCTCGGTTTCATCGTTTTTAAGATGCTTTTTAGGGCGCGTGGTCATAATTATAGGAAGGTCGGGGTTTGCCTCTCTTATTATCTTAAAAAATCTTTCGTGGGTTTCTTTGTAATGCTCAAGGCTTGGCGCGTTATAGTCATAATCATAAAAGAAAGCCGTCATATCAAGGTTTGCTATATAACGCGCTACCTCTTTCTCGCCTTTAGCGCTACCTGCAAAGCCAAGGTTTATAATGTCGCAATTCAATGCACGTGAAATCTGGCTGGGGTAGGTGTTGCCGGGTCTTGACGCGCATCCGCCCTGTGTTACCGACGAGCCGTAAAATACAACCGGTTTTGTTATGCTGTAATCATCGGCGGGTTTTAAGGTGCTTCCCTCTTTTATGCCGACGTAAATTTTATGGGTAGTGGCGTAAATCGGCATATTAACGGTATATTCGCGCTCTGCAGGGTCGGGGATATCAATAACGTTTTCATATTCGGTGGTAGTGTCAAGCGGTGGAATAATCGTACCAAAATAACGCTTGCCCGAATAAACGTCGCATCCCACAATTCCCGTAACAGAAAAGAACGAAAATTTACTCATACCGCTTATCTGCACTTTAAGCGCAATATACGGACTGTCGGTAACAAAGCGTATTCTGCCGCCCGAACTTACGGTGCTAAGCCACCGTACGCCGTCGCTTATCGGCTCGGCTACGTCTTTTGGCATACGAACATAATGGTCTCCCTCACGGAAAACACCGTGAACTTTAAAGGGAGCCTCGTCAATATCGTAAAATTTAAGCCCTTCACGCTCAATTTTGGTTTCTACCTTCATATTTTTATCTATCTTAGTAAAGTCCATAGTTATATCCCTTTATTTCAAAATTTCTTTTAATTTTTCACCTATAACCTTTGCCATACACAAAAATCCGACGTCGGTAGGGTGAAGGTTGTCAACAAGCGCCGCCTCGCGCATTTCGGGTGGGAAGAATGTCATTCCGTCTATGTAATAAACGTTTTTGTCCCCTGCGGATATAGCATTGTTATACGTTACCATTAACACCCCTTCAAAAAATCTTCTCTCGTTTGGTGTTAGATAGTATTTAGGACGAGACACCATAATTATCGGTAGGTCAGGATTTTTCTCACGTATAATTTTAAACATACGCTCGTGTGTGTTTTTGTAGTGCTCAAATGTACCTGCGTTATATTCATAATCATAAACAAACGCACTCATATCAAGCGTCGCTATGTAGTTTGCAATTTCATCCTCGGCTCTGGCACTGCCCGAAAAACCAAGGTTTATAAAATCGCAATCAAGTTCGCGCGAAATAATATTTTGATACGCGTTTCCAGGGCGAGATGCACATCCGCCCTGTGTTACCGACGAGCCGTAATACACAACAGGTTTTGTGATTTCATAATCGGGCGCCGCTTTTAATACACTGCCCTCTTTTATGCCGATATACATTTTGTCTATGCCACTGTAAAGCGGCATATTTATTGTATATTCTCGTTCGTCAGTAAATGGAGTGTCCATAATTCCCTCATACTCGGTGGTAACGTTAGTGGGCGGCACAATGGTGCGTATGTACCTGGTGCCCGAATACATATCGCAGCCTACACTGCCCGTAAAGGCAAAGTGAGGCATTTTATATGCATGATTTAACTTTACACTGACCGCAACATAAGGACTGTCGGTTACAAAACGCACTCTGCCGCCTGCCGTATGGGTGTGCAGTCCAAAAACACCGTCACTAACACTCTTTGCAATGTCTGCAGGCAATCTTACATAATGCTCACCCTCACGGTAAACACCGCAAACCTTAAATGGAGCCTCGTCTACATCGTAAAATGTTAAGCCCTCGCGTTCGATTTTTGTTTCAACTTTAAAGTTTTTATCAATTTTCGAAATATTCATATAAACACCGCCTTTATGTCTTGATTTTATCACAATCCACTCTAATAATCAATATTGTAAAACATAAAAAGATTTGATATAATCTTTTAAAAGGTAGGTTTTGATATGTATAATTTTTTTGTAACAAGCGATAACAAAAAGGATAATCGCTATTTCATAAGCGGCGACGATTTTAACCATATAAAAAACGTATTGCGTATGAGTGTCGGCGAGCAGTTTTTGGTAAGCTGTGACGGCGTTAGCGACCTATGTGAAATTAAAAGCATTGAAAGCGATACCGTTGTTGCCGAAATAATCGGAGAAAATTATCAAAACACTAATCTACCGATAAATATTCACCTTTTTCAAGGACTTCCAAAAAGCGATAAGCTTGAGCTTATTATTCAAAAAGCGGTAGAACTGGGAGTTGCAAGTGTGACACCTGTTGCTATGAAAAGAAGCATCGTAAAAATTGACGATAAAAAGAAAAAGAGCAAACGCGAGCGCTGGCAGGCGATAGCCGAAGCCGCCGCAAAGCAGAGCAAACGCACGCTCGTGCCGCAAGTCCAAGAGGTTTTGTCTTATAAAGAGATGCTCGCCGCCGCAAAAGATTTAGACCTACTGCTTGTGCCTTATGAGTGCGCCGAAGGTATGACGGCAACAAAGGCGGCTTTATCACAAATTAAAAGCGGTATGTCTATCGGCATTATCATAGGGCCTGAAGGCGGATTTGAGCCACAAGAGATTGAGCTTGCAAAAGACGTGGGCGGCAAAATTATATCGCTGGGCTCTCGCATTTTACGAACCGAGACTGCGGCTATAACCACTGCCGCTATGTGTATGCTTTACAGTGAAATGGAATTATAAATTTTTTAAAACAATCTTTTGAGCGTCATTGCGAGGAACGGCAGTGACGAAGCAATCCGTTTTCCTTTTTAGTATTACGGATTGCCACGCCGATTATATCGGCTCGCAATGACCGAGGTGTAAATAATTATAGTATGAAACAGTTACCACAAGAATTTGAAACACGGATGAAGGCAATGCTTGGTGATGAGTTTGACGATTATATGCAGTCGTTAAACGCTCCACCTGTTAAGGCATACCGCGTAAACACCAATAAAATCTCTATAGAAGATTTTGAAAAGATAAATCCTTTCGGCAATGAAAAAATATCTTATGTAGAAAATGGATATTACCTCGATTACGACAAGGTTGGCAACCATCCTTTTCATCACGCGGGGCTTGTTTATGTGCAAGAGCCTGCCGCCATGGCACCCGCCGAGTGTATAGATATTACACCCGACAGTTATGTGCTTGATATGTGCGCTGCTCCCGGTGGCAAAAGTACACAGTTAAAAAACAAATTAAACGATAGTGGACTGCTTGTTTCTAACGAAATTATTCCTTCACGGTGTAAGATACTTACGGGCAACATTGAGCGACTGGGTCTTAAAAATTGCGTTACCACCTGTATGAATACAAACCGTCTCGCCTCACTTTTTGCCGATACCTTTGATGTTATTATGGTAGATGCGCCCTGCTCGGGAGAAGGAATGTTTAGAAAAGATGACGTCGCTATAAGCGAATGGTCACAAGAAAACGTTGCTATGTGCGCCGAGAGACAATCCAAAATTTTAGAAAATGCCGTAAAGTGCCTGCGTCCCGGCGGTACGATAATTTATGCTACCTGTACCTTTTCGCTCCAAGAAAACGAAATGACGGTGGATAGCTTTTTAAAATTGCATCCCGATTTTGAGATTATACCCGTAAAAGAAGAGGTGCAAAAGGCATCTGCAGACGGTATAAAATTTGACGGATGCGAGTGCGAAAATATACATTTTGCGCGCCGCTTTTACCCACATAAAACCCAAGGTGAAGGTCAGTTTATGGCGGTGCTACGTCATAAAGGCGAAAAAACCATTTCACGATACACCGCTAAAAAGCAAACCTCAAAAATTGACCCTGTTTTGTTACAGTTTCTTGACGACACGCTTGAAAACTATAACAAAAGCGATATTACCCTTTACGGTGATACCCCTGTATTTTTTAGCGGCGATATAGAAATAAAAAAAGGCGACGCCTTTATGTGCGGTGTCACCATTGGTGAAATAAAGAAAAACTACGTTTTGCCTCACCACCAACTTTTTATGGCGATGGGTCGTGATTTTAAGCGCAAAATTGACCTTGCATTAGATAGTGATGATATAACAAAATATCTCCACGGCGAAGAGATTAAAACCGACTGCGCAAACGGCTGGGCGGTGGTTACCGTTTGCGGCGCAGCGCTTGGCGGTGCAAAGGTGTCAAACGGCGTGGCAAAAAACCATTATCCAAAGGGACTTAGAATATTAAAATAAGGGAGA
>CAYLXT010000063.1:0-7354 GCA_964387615.1 uncultured Ruminococcus sp. | reverse complement strand
TATACCTCAAATGTCTTTGTCCCCATACACCGATTTCAGCCTGTTCTTCATCGGGCAAGGTTAGATTGGGAATGAGATAACCGTTTTCCTCACGATAAGTGCCACCCATTTGTTCAAATAATGATTTCATTGCAGTTTCCTCCAAATATTATTTTTAGATTTTTCTGCAATATACCGTACCGATTGTCTTTACCACTTGTTTTCAAAACCTTCGTTACGGCACCTCATCATTATGCGGGGTTTCTCTTTTTTATATCTAAAACTTAAAATCAAAAAATAGTCCCTTTCTAACACTTTTCTAACACTTTTAAAATTTTCTAATACTAAAACATTTTCGATATGCTACCAGCTTCACTCTTTTTACTAATAAACCAGCCGATAAGTACTAACTTGTCGGCTGGTTTCCTTATTAAAAGCATTCAGAAATATTTAATATCTCAATAAGCTGCTTTACGGCATCATCATATGTATCAAAGTTTATAACATAATCACAAATTTCCATATTTTTTTGCTCGTATTCAATTGCAGTAAGACGGTTAACCTTATCTTCTATAGATGAATTTTTGCGTAAAATATTTGCCATAAGCGCTTTTTTATCGCGTTTCATATAGATAGTTATCACATTTTTAAAATGAGTTTTTAGCGACATAGCGCCGCAAATATCCATTGTTGTGAGTACGCGCTTGCCGCGAGATAATATATCCTCGACATCAGCTTTACGTGAGCCGTAACCGTGCCCCGCATACATAGTTGATTGAAACATCTCGCCGCTATCGCACATACTACGGAAGGTTTCTAGCGGTACATAATTATACCACAAATTTTCCTCAACAGCGGTTGGGTCATTGGTTGTATAGCTTGTAAGCTTTTCAAAGCAACTGCTTTTTGCAAGAAATTTGGTTGCAATTTTTGATTTACCGCTGCCCGAAGGACCAACAAGTACCACGATTTTAGGGTCATCTGCAACTAATTCTTCCTTTACCGAATAACTATCTGCTATAGCCTCAACCAGATTTAAAAATTCATCATAGTTATTAACTGCCAGCATTCCGGTAGCCTCTTGATTCCAAGGTCTGCGCATCAAAATCGGATATTTTGCTTTTGAGTTAAGAATATTATGCATAGCATCATCAAATAAAATATCGGTAGCTATATTATCTTTCCTGAATCCCATATAGATATGGTCCTGCGGTATTTCGGGAAACTCCTCTAAAATACGCTGCGCGCGAATTCCCATAAATTCAGGCGGAACGGCGGTACAAATATAAACATCTGTCATTTGGGTAAGTCGGCGCACAAACTCTTTTGCGCCCTCGTATACCGGCTGCGTGCGGTAAAATTCCGCATCACTGAAATACGGATAAATTAAGTCTGCGCGTGTGCCGTTCAGACCCCAACGATCCTTTTCGTAAATTGTCATAGGTGGGTCAAACTTGTATTTTTCATTTGCCAATCGAATAGCATATGATGTGCATTCCATCAATAAATCATCAATATCAAGAGCCGTTGATAATCTGTATTTTCTACTCATAATCATTCCTCACTTTCCTCTGAAATAACCTTTTAATTTTTTTAAAAAACAGCCTTCCGCATTTGATACAGAAATACGGAAAGCTGTTTATTGATATTATTATACAGTTTATAACAGGAAAAATCAAGAAATAATTTTCAGACTTTAATCTATGCCAATTTTATTGTAAAATATATAATATAAATTTCACTAAACCAAACCGCATTTTCTACGACTATATAAGTGAAAGCTTTCAAAGAAGGTACCTAATTATGCAAAACGAAAAAATTGAAAATTACATAGAGTTTCTGCTAAATACTGCTCTTAAAAAGTGCGGAGATATTCACGACGCAGAAGATTTAACACAAGAAACGCTGCTTGCGGCGCTTTCGTACATATCAAAGGATAAAACCGTTGATGATATGCGCGCGTGGCTTACGGTAGTATTAAACCGAAAATACAACGATATGCTACGCCGTAAATATCGAAAACCTACTGTAAGCATCGGCGAAGGATTTGATGTTATCGACGATAACGCTAACATAGATTTTGTTGATAAAAACGAAGAAGCCGAAAATTTGCGAAAGGCAGTAGCACATCTTGCCAAAATATATCGCGAGGCAATTGTTCGCTACTATATGAACGGTCAGAGTGTATCACAAATTGCCAAAGAGTTAAATATACCCGAAGGTACGGTAAAAAGCCGCCTGAATCTTGGCAGAAACCGCGTAAAGAAAGGAATAGACAATATGGAAAAATATTCTAATCAAAGTTATCAGCCTGTTACTTTAATTATTGGCAGCAGCGGTATGCCGGGCATAAACAATGAACCGCATAGTCTTGTTGAAAAAGACCTTATTGCTCAAAATATTTTGTGGCTTGCATACAGAAAACCGCTAACTGCTGAAGAAATCTCACTTTCAATAGGTATTGTGGCGGCATATACCGAGCCGATAATCCAAAAACTTGTTGACAGTGAGCTTATGAAACAGGTCGGCAATAAATATTATACCGATTTTATAATATTTACAGTCGAGGATAAAGAAAGATATATACCTGCGCAAAAACAACTTGTAAAGGATAATTTCAATCTATTTTGGAAAAGTATTGAAAAAGGTCTTATCAAAATAAGAAAAAAAGATTTTTATAACCGCTTAACCTTTGATGAAAAAAATTCTTTGGAACTGTATTTTACATTTAACTGTCTTGATAATGGAATATATGATACTTTTTTAAAAGTTACAAACTCTGAACAAAATTTTCCTGAAAGACCAAACGGTGGAAGATGGATTGCTTTTGGAAATGTTGAGCCACAAGACTTTGATTATAAAAAGCATATTGAACTTTTAAGTAGTTTTTATACAGGTGAAAGAATAGTAAAACGCAAAAATCAATACTTAGATACAAAACTACTTGAAATGCATGTTTACGGTACTGACGGTTTTCCAAGCTACATATATCACCGTATGCCAAAAGATATAACTTTACCTGACAATATCTTTTTCGACTCAGAACTTACAAAACTACTCTATATCATTCATAATCAAATTCCGTCGGAGCAAGCAGGCTTTAACTCTGAATTTTTAAAGACAATACCTTGGCTTACAAAATGTAAAATATTACGTAATGGAAACGGTAAGCCTGTTGTAAATATTCCAATATTAAATACAAGTGAATCAAGTTCTTTATTTGATATTTGCAAAGAATCGCGAAATATGTTGATCGATGATATAAAAGATTTACTTGCCGAGTTTTTAAAGGATAAGAAACAAATAATACCACCGCATTTATGTAGTGTGCCTTTACAAAAACAATATCTATATAGTATTTATGCAATTAATATGGCTGTAATAAGACAAGCAATGAAACACGGTAAGTTATATGACGGTAACTATGACGATGATAGTAACGGCATTAACCAACCACCCTGCCCTATGATTTTAATAATTGATAAGTAAAAACTGAAAAAGCAAGGTCGAAACCTTGCTTTTTTTATTCCCTCACATACCCCTTATTTTTCATCCATCTTGCGATGTATACAATCGGTGTATCTAAAAGGCTTGTAAATATAAAAATTACATAACTTGAAAGCATTACCGATACGAGTGTTTTTGTATCGTACCAGCCGGCAAATGCCACAAAACTGAATATAACTGTATTTATTATCTGTGATACAAGTGTTGAACCATTATTTCTAAGCCACAAAAACCGCTTGTTGTCCCCTGTCTTTTTTACAGTAAAATCCCACCATTTGTGATATAGCCAGACATCAAATCGTTGGGAAATAACATATCCTATAAAGCTTGCGGCAAGCAATCGCGGTGTAGTGCTGAAAATTGCGCTTATATGCTCGCGTGCCCAGTCATCTGATGCAGGTGTGTAAAGCAGCCAATACTGCGTAAACAAAAGCATAATAACCGAGGTAAAAACACCAAGCCATACGGCGCGTGATGCACTCTTTTTGCCCTCATTCTCGCTTAAAATATCGGTTACAAGGTAGGTCGAAGCAAACATAACATTACCGAGTGTCTGCTCCATACCAAAGCCATCCACCAGCATTAAAACCTCAATATTTGCAAGTATTGTTGCAATAACTGTCATAACATACATACCGATTTTACCAAATAAT
This sequence comes from uncultured Ruminococcus sp., assembly GCA_964387615.1. Taxonomy (GTDB): domain Bacteria; phylum Bacillota; class Clostridia; order Oscillospirales; family Acutalibacteraceae; genus UBA737. The sequence goes on along the minus strand of CAYLXT010000063.1, from coordinate 3,215 downwards.
CGGTACGCGACAAGTACGGCACCATAAATAACAATTACAGAGCCTAAAAGTAGTAATTCGTTTTTCATTTTATTTGCCTCCCACACCAAAGTCGGTATTATTTAGCAGTATATCTACCCTTGGATTATTTTGATAATCGGGCATAACATCATTTATAAAACGCTCTATAACAGCTTTATCGGGTTTGATTTTAGTTTTGTTTTCTACAAAAATATTTATACAAACGCGCTCAAAATATTTAAGTGCCGTTTCAATATCACCACGCATACTGTCTTTAGTTTGACCCGTAATACCAATCAAAAGGCAACATTCATCAAACTGTTCGGCGATTTTTTTGGGGTCTGCCTCGCCGATACCCTTACAAAGTGTGTTTTCGCGAAAATTATAATCAAAACTTTCTACACCTGTTTTAATTTTTAATGTTGTACCAACTTTTGAAAATGCCTCGCGCAATGCAGGTATCTTATCACGATATAGCCAATGGCACTCAAAATGAAGTACAGTAATTTTTTTGTCTTGACATAAAATAATCAAATCCTTTAATGTTTCATCATCAAGTTCGGTAAAGCTGCCCGAATTTATGACCTCAAGATGCTTATATAAGCCTATAACATTTGCAAGCACCGATTTATTAAGGAGGTGGTTATCGTTTTGATTGCACGAACTATCAAGATGATAATCGCAAAATGTGCATTTTCTCCAACGACAACCCGTGCCACGAAGCAAAACAATTTCGCGCGGATTTTTATCATGAATAACACTATATCTGATCATATATTTCCCCTCATATAAAGGCGAAAAAGGCACACCTATACTATGGGTGTACCTTTATTTTAGCCCATAGTTTTGTTTTTAGACAGGATGGTTTCGAACTGTCTTATTAATTTTAAATTATTTTACTACGATGTTTACAAGACGCTTTGGAACATAAAGCTCTTTAATCACTGTTTTGCCCTCTATTTCGGCGGCAACAGCGTTATCGGCTTTAGCAAGTGAAATTGCACTTGCGGCATCAATATCCGCTGCCACGTTAATTCTAGCTCTGATTTTGCCGTTTACCTGAACCGCAATCTCAACAGCAGCATCAACACATTTTGCTTCGTCATATTTGGGCCACTCGGTTGAGTTTAACATACCGTCAAAGCCGGCAATCTCCCAAAGCTCCTCTGTCATATGAGGTGCAAATGGATTTAGCAATGTGATATATGTCTTGAATTCTGCGCGGTTTATGCTACCTGTAGCACTAATAGTATTAAGCAAAGACATAAGTGCCGCAATTGCTGTGTTCATTTTAAGGCCTTCGATGTCATCGGTAACCTTTTTGATGGTCTTGTGAATTTCAGACTCAAGCTCCGTGCGATAGGCGTCACCTTCAACCAAAATATCCTGTAAAGCAAATACTTTATCAAGGAAACGCTTACTACCCTTGATTGATGACTGACTCCAGGGAGCAGCCTTTTCAAAGTCACCGATAAACATTTCGTATACACGCATTGTATCTGCGCCGTAATCGCGGATGATCTCATCGGGGTTTACAACGTTGCCGCGGGATTTTGACATCTTTTCGCCGTTTTCACCCAAGATCATACCATGGCTGGTACGCTTTGCGTAAGGCTCCTTATTAGGTACTACACCGATATCATAAAGGAACAAATGCCAGAAACGACTGTAAAGCAAGTGAAGCGTTGTATGCTCCATACCGCCGTTGTACCAGTCAACTGGTCCCCAATATTCGAGTGCCTCTTTACTTGCTAATGCATCCTTATTATCAGGGTCACAATATCGCAAGAAGTACCAGGATGAGCCCGCCCACTGTGGCATTGTATCGGTTTCGCGCTTAGCGGGAGCACCACAGCAAGGACATGTGGTATTTACCCAATCGGTAATCTTTGCAAGCGGCGACTCACCGTTATCGGTTGGCTCATAAGAGTCAACGTTAGGCAGTGTAAGCGGTAATTCGCTTTCAGGAAGCGGCACATAACCGCACTTTTCGCAGTAAACCATAGGTATCGGCTCGCCCCAATATCTTTGACGCGAAAATACCCAGTCACGAAGCTTGTAGTTTGTCTTGCGTTTTCCTAAACCTTTTTCGGTAAGCCATTCCTGAATTTTAACCTTGGCTTCTTCTACAGATAAACCGTTTAAGAAATCGGAGTTAACCATAACACCTGTATTGCAATCGGTAAACGCTTCCTTTTCAACGTCTCCGCCTGCAACAACCTCGATAATCGGCAGACTGAATTTTTTGGCAAAATCCCAGTCACGAGTATCGTGCGCAGGTACTGCCATAATAGCGCCTGTACCGTAAGAGATAAGTACATAGTCGGATATAAATATCGGAATTTCGGTATTATTGACAGGGTTAACAGCCTTAATTCCTTTAAGCAATACACCGGTTTTGTCCTTTGCAAGCTCGGTACGTTCAAAATCAGACTTTTTTGCTGCCTCTTGTTTATAAGTCAAAACCTCATCATAATTTTCAATTTTATCTGCCCATTTTTCGATCAAAGGATGCTCGGGTGATAAAACGGTATAGGTAGCTCCAAAAAGTGTGTCAGCACGTGTTGTAAACACTTCAAAAACGTCACCGTTTGTGGTGCCAAAGTTTACCAAAGTACCGTATGAACGACCAATCCAATTGCGCTGTTGTGTCTTTACGCGCTCGATAAAGTCAACATCATCAAGACCGTCGAGCAGTTTTTCGGCATAGTCGGTGATTTTAAGCATCCATTGGCTCTTTTCTTTTTGCACTACCTCACTACCGCAACGCTCACAAACGCCGTTCACAACCTCTTCGTTTGCAAGAACGCATTTGCAGGATGTGCACCAGTTAACTGCCATCTGCTTTTTATAAGCAAGACCTTTTTTGTAAAGTTGTAAAAAGATCCACTGTGTCCATTTATAATACTCAGGATCGGTGGTATTAACTTCCCTATCCCAGTCAAAAGAAAAGCCCAAAGATTTTAACTGGCGCTTAAAGTTAGCAACATTCATCTTAGTAACTTCAGCAGGATGAATATGGTTCTTTATCGCAAAGTTTTCAGTAGGAAGACCAAATGCGTCCCATCCCATTGGATAAAGCACATTGTACCCCTGTAAACGCTTTTTGCGCGCTACAATGTCAATCGCGGTATAAGAACGCGGATGACCTACATGCAAGCCCTGCCCAGATGGATACGGAAACTCTACAAGGCCATAAAATTTTGGCAATGTGT
>CAYLXT010000062.1:0-7394 GCA_964387615.1 uncultured Ruminococcus sp. | reverse complement strand
AGTTGTCATGGCTGTCGGCAAATTTGCAAAGTATTCTTGCTGCTGCGGTGTAATCTTCGTTAGCGATTGCGATAGCGGTTGTGCCTTCACATACGCCTGCGATGTCGCCGAGGTCTGTGCCCTCAACCGCACGCTTTAAGATAGAGTTTTTAACTACAAAGTACTGTACGCCGTTTTCGCGCAATTCCTTACGGAGTGCGGTATCATCGGCAACTGTGATACCCTTGTAATCAACAACAACACCTGTAATAGCGGCGCCGAGCTTTTCGGAGAGGTCAGCAACAGCTTGCTTTTTTGCTTCTAAAACCTTTGCGTTTGGCAATGTGTTTCACCTCCGAGTGAAAATAAAAAATGTCCACCCAAGGACATAAGGGTAGACATGAAAAATTTCAAATCAAATTATTCACGCTCACCTCGGTAGGCGTTAAACTTACGGCTTGCGCCACCTACTGTCTTTGGATTGCTTGACCATTATATACAACCAAAAGCGGTTTGTCAAGTATTAATTTTAATTTTTTTGTAAAGTCACGTCGGTATAATAATGAAGTAGAATTTCTTCGTAGCTACTACCCTGCTTTGCCATATAGTCAGCGCCCGTCTGACTCATTCCAACTCCGTGACCGTAGCCCTTTACGGTAAAGGTAAACTTACCGTCAACAAAAGTTATTTCAAAATTACTTGAGCGTAGGTCCAAAGCGCTACAGATTTCAGCACCCGATACTGTTTTGCCACAAAAAGTCAACGCTTTAACATATCCGTTATCGGTGGTTTTGATATTACCGAAATAATTTTGTGCTTCGCCCGAGACTGTCGCTATATCTTTTAATTTTTCGGCAACCTCTTCTGAGGAAAAGGTAACTTCGCTTAAATATTTGTCCGCAAGGCTGTCGCCCACACTGCTTACCGATTTTAAGTAGGGAAGGTCACTGCCCCAAACATCCGCACATGAGTTTGTTTTGCCTGATGATATTGCGTGATATGCTGCAAAAACAGGCATACCATCATAAGTCAGCAGTTCGCCCTCTACGGCGTTTACGCAATTGTCAATTTTTTTAGTGTATTCGTCGGCCTTTTCGCCCCAACGGGCTGTGGCCTCGCTTCGTGTAATAAAACATTGTGCGGTATCCGGTTCGGCAGATATATCATATTCGGCATTGGTGTTGTTTTGCAATCGGTAGCAAGCAAAGGTATAGGCGGCAACCGCTTGCGCTTTAAGTGCCTCCTCATCATAAAGCGCTGGCATTTCGGCCGCTACCACGCCAAAGACATAGTCTTTTGCAGAATATTCGATGATATTGCCGTCTTTTAAAACCTTTATTTTTTCAAAGCCGATAGTGTGGCTTTGATTTTCATAAACAATATTACTTTGCGGCTTAGCGATGCTTAGCACGTTGCTGTCGGCTTTTGAGAGCACAGACATAGGTATTACCAGCATAGAAAAAATGACGATAAGAGATATAAAAAATGTTCCTTTCATATTACACACACCTTTAATTTTGTTGACTTTTTGCCGTTGTCTATATAAAATATATGTTGTGATTATGTTTTAAATTCTTTCGAGGTGATATTATGAAGCATCGCCATGCGCTAATGCTGTCGTTTGTTACGTTGCCCATCTGCGTGTTATTGCGCGCTATACAAATGTATTTTACTATTGATGATACGACCGGATTTGTAAAACAGCAGTATGCTGCAATCAGTATGACAATTACGGTAATTATCTGTGCGGCGGTGGCGTCGGTCAGCTTGCTTGCGGCAACGCTTGAAGGGGCAAAACAAAATGCTTTTAAGACACGTCCTGCGGTAGCGATAGCAAGTGTGCTTACAGCGGGTATGTTTATATATCAGACGGTGGCAGGTGTTTCTGCGCTGCGTGGTGCTTGGTACGATATTTTGTTGGTGGTACTGGCTCTTTCATCGTCACTGGTGTTTTTTGCTTACGGTTTAAAAAACATCTACGAATACAATATGCCACTGTTAACGCTTGTAATACCGGTTGCATTTTACATCGTTAAGCTTATAAGCGTTTTTGTCAGCACTTCGGAATTGGCGCTTGTTACCGAAAACATTTTTCTTATTTTTACAAATAGCGTTTTGCTTTGGTTTGTTTTTGAGTTTGCAAGCTTTGAAAACCATATAGGCGATGCCGAAAAGGAGGCGAAAAGCCTTTTTGCATCAGGACTTGCCGCAATAATGCTGTGTGCTGTTGCGTCAATACCAAAGCTTGCTTTAACATTATTTGGCAGATTGCAGATGTCCGCCGCCGACATTGCCGAGGCTCTTCTTAATCTGACAATGGGTATTTTTATACTTACATACATAGTATGTGCGTTTAAAGACAAATCTCAAAGCTCAAAAAGTGCAGGCAAACATTCGGCATAGGCAGTGTGGATGCAATCGGTTTCGATTGACAAAATATGTTTTGTATTGTATAATGGTTATTAGATTTAGAATTTTGGCAATACTTTAAAAAGAGTTAATTTTTGATTAAAGTTTCTCTAATTTCAAAAGACGGGAGTGCCGTATTTGGAAAAGTTTGTAATAAACGGTGGAAAACGCCTTATGGGCAGTGTTCACATAAGCGGCGCTAAAAATGCCGCTGTTGCGATATTGCCGGCGGTGTTGCTTGCCGATAGCACCTGTATTATTGAAAATTTACCCGAAATCTCTGACGTTGCTACGTTGCTTCGCGCAATAAAGCAATTGGGAGCAGAGGTTCGCGCCATAAACAAATCAACGGTAGAGATAAACCCTATATCTGCAAATTCTTTTGTTATCGACAAAAAGATGGCAGAGGGTATGCGTGCGTCCAGTTATTTTTTGGGTGCGCTTTTAGGCAGGCATAACCGCGCCCGCGTAGCGCCTCCGGGTGGTTGCGACTTTGGTGTTCGCCCCATAGACCAACACATAAAGGGTTTTGAGGCGTTGGGCGCAAAGGTTATAATCGAAAACGGTATGGTTGACGCTAGGGCTACGGCTCTTCGCGGCTGTTCGGTTTATCTTGATGTTGTATCGGTTGGCGCTACAATAAATATTATGTTGGCGGCGGTTAAAGCACGCGGGCTTACCGTTATTGAAAACGCTGCACGTGAGCCGCATATTGTTGATCTTGCAAACTTTTTAAACTCTATGGGCGCAAACATTATGGGCGCCGGCACAAGTGTTATTAAAATCCGTGGTGTTGACCATCTTCACGGTACTACCTACAGCATTATTCCCGATCAGATAGAAGCGGGCACATATATGGTAGCGGCGGCTGCCACGGGTGGAGATGTGCTTATTGAAAATGTAATACCAAAGCATCTTGAGTCAATCGTTGCAAAGCTAGTTGAAGCGGGTGCTGAAATTACCGAATACGATGAAGCTGTCCGTGTTAAAATGACAGGCAGGCCAAAAAAGTGCAATGTTAAAACCATGCCGCATCCCGGATTTCCTACCGATATGCAGCCGCAGATTGCAACATTACTCACCGTTTCTGAGGGCACAAGCGTTATAACCGAAGGTGTGTGGGACAACCGTTTCAGGTATGTTGAGCAGCTTATAGGTATGGGTGCAAAAATTCAGGTTGACGGTAAGATGGCGGTTGTTACAGGTGTCGAAAAATTGACCCCTGCTCCCGTAAAAGCGGTAGATCTCAGAGCGGGTGCCGCAATGATTATCGCAGGCCTTATGGCCGAGGGCACAACCGAGGTCGAAAACATTATATACATTGATCGCGGATACGAAAATGTTGCAGAAAAGTTCCAAAAATTAGGCGCAGATATAAAACGTGTGCCTATTATAAATAAAGAAGCAGTTATAAAAAATGCATAAACGAAATACAGCGGCGGCTTTTAAAAGCCGCCGTAATATATATATAGAGGAGAAAGGGGAATTTTATGGCTCGGTTTTGTACGCTCGCAAGTGGATCTTCGGGTAACAGTACATATATATCTACAACAGACGGTGACATACTTGTAGATGTAGGGCTTTCCTGCAAAGCGCTTATGAGTGCGGTTGATAAGGCGGGCGGTGATGTTTCGCGATTAAGAGCTGTTGCAATAACGCATACACATACTGACCATATATGTGGCTTGAAAACCTTTTTAAAAAAAACAAAGGTTCCACTTGTTGCTTCGGCAGAAACACTTGAAAATCTGACTGCTAATAATTTTATACCCGAAGACGTTAAAACAATTGCTGCGGATAGTGGTGTTATTACCTTCGGGGATATTGCCATAGATTTTTTTGCCACCAGTCACGATGCGGCAGGTTCTGGCGGTTATGTTGTAACCTTACCCGATGGAAGACGAGCAGCTGTTTGCACTGACCTTGGTGTTATGACTGACGATATCAGAAATAAACTTCTGGGCTGCAGTGTAGTGCTATTAGAATCTAATCACGATGTTGAAATGCTGCGCCGCGGATCATATCCTGCACAGCTCAAACTGCGTATACTGTCGGACGAAGGCCATCTTTCAAACAACGCTTGTGCAGTTGAATTGCCTTCACTGCTAAAAAGTGGCACCAACCGCATAATACTTGGTCACATAAGCAAAGAAAACAACACGCCGTTGCTTGCTTTGTCGGCGGCAAGATCAACCCTTGCGGCTTTTGGCGCTAAAGATGGTGTAGACTATATATTAGAAGCGGCAAAGCCCAAAATGGTGGGGGTGACTGTTTTTTGATTAAAATAACGTTTATAACGCTTGGTAAGCTTAAAGAAAAATACCTTCGTGATGCGGTGGATGAATATTCAAAACGATTATCAAGATATTGTAAGCTTGATGTTGTAGAATTAAATCCCGTTAATCTTCCCGAAAAACCGTCACAAAGTGAAATTGATATCGCCCTTACAAAAGAGGCGGAAATGATAGAAAAACGCATACCCGAAAACAGTGTTATTACCGCCCTTTGCGTTGAGGGTAAAACGCTTTCAAGCGAGGGACTTGCTGATTTTGTTGAAAAAAACACCGACAGCGGTAAAAATATGTGCTTTATAATAGGTAGCTCATACGGTCTGGGTAATATAATTAAGCAAAAGGCTGATTTAAAATTGTCTTTATCGCGAATGACCTTTCCGCATCAACTGTTCAGGGTAATGTTGCTTGAACAAATCTATCGCGCCTTTAAAATTAACGAAGGCGGCACTTACCATAAATAGAATTAAAAAAATGCTTGACCTTGCACGAGGGTTGTGGTATAATACTACTACCTCTGCAAGGCTATTTTTGTGTCCAAAAACGGCCTTATCAACGCAGTTACACAATATACTGTATTGTGCTTTCTAAAGGTGTTCTATATATGCTTTTAGTACGGTGTATGATGTACTGTAATGAGGGAGGCATTCTCGCCCCTTAGGCGAGAAAAAAATAATTCCGTAAAGCGGGAGGTGCCGTTATGAGAGTAAAAATTACACTCGCTTGCACAGAATGCAAGCAACGCAACTACAACACAATGAAAAACAAGAAAAACGACCCTGACAGACTTGAAATGAACAAGTACTGCAGATTCTGCAGAAAGCACACCTTGCACAAGGAAACGAAGTAAGGAGGGTAATATGATGAAAACTGTCAATAGAATTTGTCAGATTCTTTCTTTCCTCTTTGCACTTGTTTCTTTGGTACTCTTTTTCACCAACTTTGCAACCTTTACAACCGCAGCAGGTTCTGTAGAAGCAGTTGGTGCAACACTTGGCTTTGGTACTAAGCTTACCATCGCTGACGTTGAGTACGATATGGCAAGATCGGCAGATATTCTTTTCTGCTTCTGGCTTACCGTAATAGGTGCAGTTCTTAGCGGTTTTGCATTCAAGTCAAAGAAGGTGCGCTATTTTGCACCTGCAGTAGGTTTGGGCACAGGTATTTATATGTTGGTTATCGCGCTAAGCGATGCTACAAAATTTGTAGATGCCCGTCCGCTTACTACAACGGTTGCCCCTGTTGGCATTGAGTATTCAAGCTCAGTATTGCTTACAGCGATTGCACTTTTGCTTTTTGCAGTGGCAGCAGCAGCGTATCTGCTTATTGATGACTACATCGAGGTAATGCAGTCAAAGGGTGAAAAACGTACAATAATCAAGCGTGTAATCGGCTTCTTAAAGGATTACAAGAGTGAGATTAAAAAGATAGTATGGCCCGGACTTAAAGATGTTCTCAAGAACACAGCAATCGTTCTTGTAATGTGCCTTATTGTCGGTGCGTTTATCTGGCTTCTTGACCTTGGCATTGGCAAACTCATAGAACTTATCCTCGGATAAGAATTCGGGAGGTAGCAATTATGTCAGAAACTAGCGAAGCAAGATGGTATGTTGTACACACTTATTCAGGATATGAGAATAAGGTTGCAACCGACCTTGCTACTATGGTCGAAAGTCGCGGTATGCAGGATCTGATTCAGGATATTAAAATCCCGATGGAAACCGTTACCGAGATTAAAGACGACAAAACACGCGAGGTTGAAAGAAAGATTTTTCCAGGATATGTTTTAATCAAGATGATTGTTACCGATGACAGTTGGTATGTTGTTCGCAACATACGCGGTTGTACAGGTTTTGTGGGTCCGGCTTCTAAGCCCGTACCGCTAACCGATGCAGAGGTTGCTTCTCTTGGCGTTGAAAAGCACAGCGTTGAGGTTGGCTACAGCGAAGGTGACACAGTTAAGATTATCAACGGTCCGCTTGAAGGCTATAGCGGCGTTATCAAGTCAATTGATCTGGCTAATAATAACGTATGTGTTGTGCTTTCAATGTTCGGTAGAGAGACACCGGTTGAGTTAGAACTTGACCAGATTTCACTGGACAACTAATTAGTGTTAATACGCAGAAATGCTTATTAACTTCCGGCATACAGATTTTTTTGCGGTCAAGGTTAACCGTCCGTAAAAATGTGAGCATCTGTGTGTCACGGTGGGAGGAGTATGAAGAAGAGTACTCCGCCAAGTGTTACTTTAGCAGGGTTTAAACCTTGACTAAACACGGTTACCACGAATAATGGAGGTGCTATTTATGGCTCAGAAAATTACAGGTTATATTAAATTGCAGATTCCTGCAGGTAAGGCAACACCGGCTCCCCCGGTTGGTCCTGCACTCGGTCAGCATGGTGTTAACATCATGGAGTTTACCAAGGCATTTAACGAAAGAACCAAAAATGATGTAGGTATGATTATACCTGTTATCATCACTGTTTATGCAGACCGTTCTTTCAGTTTTATTACAAAGACCCCACCCGCAGCCGTTCTTATCAAAAAAGCATGCGGTATTGAAACAGCATCGGGTACACCTAATAAAACAAAAGTTGCTAAGATTACAAGCGAACAGGTTAGAAAGATCGCAGAAACTAAGATGCCCGATCTTAATGCCGCAAGCATTGAAGCCGCAATGAGCATGATTGCCGGTACAGCTCGCAGCATGGGCG
>CAYLXT010000061.1:0-7668 GCA_964387615.1 uncultured Ruminococcus sp. | reverse complement strand
TTAAAACAGTTAGAAAGTAAGCGTCATTTTCTATCGGCTCGCTTTTAAACCTATCTTGAAACAAATGCCCTGCTCGTTGGTATTTTATGTTATACCAATACACAAATCGTGTTGCAATTCGTTTCATCACCAGATCAATTGATTCTGTTGTTTCTTGCAATAAAATATGTATATGATTACCCATAAGGCAATAAGCAAAAAGTTTAAATTCACTTATTGCCTTACAGTCTTTTAACACCTGCAAAAACTTGTCGCAGTCTTCTTGGTCTTCAAATATCTGTTGCTGGTTAACACCACGCAACATTATATGGTAGATTCCCGACGAACTCTTTTTTCTTGCCTGTCTTGGCATACTTCATCACCAAAACAATATTATCATAAAGTTTTCTTTTTGTCAAGACACAGAACCGTCCCCTGTCTTTTCCCTGTCTTTTGTGTCTTTTGTGTCTTTTCCCAACAAACTGCCTTTTGTCCCCAAAAGGCGATGCTTGCTGGTATAATTCATCTTTGCTAAAAACGTAAGAACTCTAGAAGAACAAAGTTAGCCATTAAGTTTTTTTATGGCAGCTTTAGCATACTTGCGCCAACCAGGATGTGTTGAATTTTGAAATCGCTCAAAATAACAACGAAACTCTTCACGCTTAAATTCACCTAATGCGCTAATAGCGTGCAAGCGAACCTCTTCGTCTTCCAACAAATCAATTAAAGTTGGAATGGCACTTTCTTCCCTTAGTTTTCCAAGAAGCAAAACAATCATTTGCCTATTTCGACCGAACATCCTATTTGAAACAATATCCAAGTATTCTTTCATAAAACTCTTGGATCGTATTTGATAAATACAGTCAGATATAAACCAACGAGTTAAATCATGCGTTTGTTCCAAATAGTAATCTTCGATTAACATTGGTACAACTTCTGCGAACCCTTTGAACTGAAAAAAACTCAAAAAATGATTTTGCTCATCGACTTTATTCTGATTTTTGGCAAGTTGATAATACTTAATCGCAATAGGTAAGAGCGTTTTTTTGTTTTTGGGCATAAAACCAAGCGTTTGATTGCTTATTTCAAATTCAAATCCCATTTTTCGTAATTCATCTTCAAATAAGGGAATTAAAGAATCCGGGTGTTTCTTATAATAATCTGCCGCAGTTTTTTTCGCTCTTTCAATCCATTCCCTTTCTGCTTTTGGGTTATTAATAACATCTTTTATACTCATATAGACACCATATTTAACCTATCGGGAAAACTTGTATCACACCACTATCAATAAGCTGCTGTAACGGTCCAGTAAATGATGTGGAGTTAGTATATAAATGCATTTGATAACCATTCAACTGCGACCATAACGCAAAATCTTTGAGTTGCGCTGTTAAGGAGATTGTGCCGGAATAATTTTTCACTTCCCCTAAGATCCTCGCGGAACGATCAAGCACAAGACAGATAACCGTCCCCTGTCTTTCTGTTAGTTTGTATAATTTTTTCATCTCCTATTTTCCTTTCGGTATTTATTAAGATTGTTTTGGTTTCCAACAAACTGTACATCGGTATCACACCCTCTAAAGTTTTAAACAGCAAAAAGCGACCTGTAGAACAGATCGCTTTTATAAATCTAACTATATAAATTTTAACAGACCACGATCTGCTACAGATTTTTACTTTATTTTAAATGTACCATATTTAGAAAAAATTGTCAATTTTAATTATATTATTTATGTCAGTTATTTTTAAGTATTTTTTATTGAAAAAGTGGATAACTTATGCTATACTATATGTAACTATTATTTTATTAATATATATAAATATATAAGGGGGATTTTTAATGACTGTTAATTCTATTAATGATATATGGAATGCTGTTTGCGAAGAATGTAAACAAAAAATTTCAGAAATTGCATTTGACACATTTTTTAAATATTTAAAACCCGAATCTATTTCGGGAGAGGAGTTTGTTTTATCTGCCTCAAACGATTATATAAAAGGTATGATTCAAAGCGTTTATAAGGATATTATTAATGACGCCATTGAAAAAGTTATGGGTATTAAAATTCCTGCTAAATTTATAGTTGCTGACGAAGAGGAAGAAAAAATTAAAAAGGCTGAAGAGGAATGTGAGGGCTTAACCTTTGAATCATTTTTCACCTTTGATAATTTTGTAGTAGGCTCTACAAACCGTTTTGCTCACGCGGCTTCTCTGGCTGTTGCTGAAAATCCAAATATTGTATATAACCCGCTTACAATATACGGTCCTTCAGGTGTTGGTAAAACACATCTTATGTTAGCTATAAAAAATCACATTAAGAAAAAGTTTCCTTATAAAAACGTGTTGTTCGTTCGTGGTGAGGATTTTACCAACCAACTTATTAAATCACTTCACGAAGGTAAGCTTGGTATGGGTACTATAGATGACTTCAGAAATAAATACCGTAATGTTGATGTTTTAATGATTGACGATATTCACTTCATTGCAGGTAAAGAATCTACACAAGAAGAATTTTTTAATACCTTCAACGCTCTTTACCAAAACAACAAGCAGATTATAGTAACACTTGACCGACCATTAAAAGAAATAAAAACTCTTGATGAAAGAATAAAGGGTCGTCTTGCAGCAGGTCTGCCTGCCGATATTACATTACCAGATTTTGAAACAAGAGTGGGAATTATAAACCGAAAGGCTCAGCAATTTGATATTGAGCTTGATGAAAACCTTGTTTTTTATATTGCTGAAAAAATCAAATCTAACACCCGTCAGATTGAAGGCGTTATGACCAAGCTTAACGCTCTTATAAAAATAGAAAATAAAAGGCCTAATATTTCTATTGTTCAAAGCTTTATTAAGGATATTATAAACGATACCGAAAATACACCAATAAGCGTTGAAAAAATAATAAGTGAGGTTGCACGTTCTTACAACGTTTCTGAAAGCGATATTCTTTCAAACCGCCGTTCTGCAAATTTGGTGCTTGCGCGTAAGGTAGCAATGTACATAACACGAGAAATAACTGACCTTTCTTATAAAAGCATAGGCGAGGCTTTTGGCAAGGATCACACTACAGTGCTTTACGGTGTTCAGACTATTGAAGAATTTTTGCAGGACAAGCCTTATGAAAAAGAATTAATTGAAGATATTATCAAAAATTTAAAAAGTGCTACATAAAAACTAAAGTTTTCCACTTAATTCAACTTAATTAAATTCAAGTTATTAACACATTTAAGTTTTAATATTTTTTATTAACATTTTCAAATTTTTATCAAACACATTATTAAGTATAAAATATTGTTTTTAAAAAAGGCTTTTCCCTGTTTTTCCACAATATCCACATACCATATTATTACTGTTATATTTTAATATTATTTATATAAAAAAAGGAGACTTTTTTATGAAAATAAGAGTAGAACGTTCTGTTTTTTTGGATGCAGTACTTAAAATGCAAAAAACTGTAGGAGCAAAAAGCTCAATGCCTGTGCTTGAAGGTGTTTTACTTTCGGCTGAAAAGGGTTTACTTACACTTTCATCATATAATCTTGAGATGGGTATGAAAAAAGAAATGTATGCTTCTTGTGAAGAAGAAGGCGACATCGTTATTAATGCACGTCTGCTTGCCGATATTCTTCGCAAGCTTAGTGGTATTGATGTAGAAATTGAAAGTGATGACCGCCTCGTTTGTCATATAAGAAGTGAAGAAGCAGTTTTTGATATTATGGGTATGGAAGCAAATGATTTTCCTGAAATGCCTTCACTTGCCGAGGGTGAAAATCTTAATATTGATGGCGAAGATTTTTGTGATATGGTAAAAGGTACAATATTTGCCGTATCTCAGATAGAAGGTACCCGTCCTATTCTTACAGGTATAAATATTTCGGTAAGAGACGGTATTTTACAGTTTGTTGCAATTGACGGTTATCGTCTTGCTATAAGAAGAAAAAAAATAAATATTGATAATAACATAGAATTTATAGTTTCCGGAAAGGCTCTTAACGAGGTTGTAAAGCTTATTGATGAAAATACCGAAGCTATAGAAATAAAAGTAGGTAAAAGACTTATATTATTTAAAATTTCAGGCTTTACATTTATTGCGCGTCTTTTAGAGGGAGAGTTCGTAAACTATGAAAAGATAATTCCTTGTGATTACAGTCAAAAAACAACCGTGACCTGCGATGAAATGATTGACAGCGTAGAACGCGTATCATTACTTATTAATGATAGTTTTTCTACTCCTATTCGCTGCGCTTTTGGTAGTGATGAGCTTATTATAAGCTGTTCAACTGCTCTTGGTCGCGCTAAAGAAAAAATGAAGATCAATTTAGAAGGTAACGATTTTGAAATGGGTCTTAACAGCCGTTATTTATTAGAGGCATTAAAGGCTTGTGAAAAAGAAAAAATAACCTTTAAATTTAATGGTGCTAACGCAGGTGTTACAATAACCCCTGCCGAAGAAGAAAATAAAGAGATGTTATATCTCATAATGCCGATGAGGTTAAAATAAATGAAAGAATTATACATAAAAGAGGATTTTATAAGACTTGACTCCGCTTTGAAATTTTCAGGTGCTGTCGGTACCGGAGGACAAGCAAAAATGGTAATTCAGGAAGGTCTCGTGCTTGTAAATGGCGAGGTTTGTACTATGAGAGGTAAAAAACTTCGTAAAGATGATACTGTAGAATTTGAAAATTCTATTTTTGTTATTAAAAATGAAGGTTAAAAAGATAGAAATCCAAAATTTCCGTAACATTTCTGATATTAGTCTGGAATTTGATAATGAAATAAATGTAATCTGTGGTGAAAATGCTCAGGGTAAAACAAATATTATAGAAGCATTATGGTTATTTTCGGGCGCCAAAAGCTTCAGAAATACCAAAGATATCGAATTTATAAAATTTGGACAATCTCGTGCTAAAATTTATAGCGAGTTTGATATGCTTGGCGTGGAAAATCAGGCAAGTATAATATTTGATGATAAAAAAACAGCATTTTTAAACGAGAAAAAATTACCTAATACTGCTGCTCTTGCCGGTAAATATAACGCCGTTGTTTTTTCACCGACGGATTTAAACCTTGTTACCGACGGACCGGATAAGAGAAGAAGGTTTCTTGATACGGCTATCGGTCAGCTTTATCCAAATTATATTGAGATACTTCGAAGCTACAGTCGAGCCGTAATGCAAAGAAATAAAATAATAAAGGATTATCGATACGATAAAACCTTATCGGTAATGCTTGATGTTTTTGAGTCAGAAATTGTTGATATGGGTAATAAAATTATAAATTACCGAAAAAAATATGTTTCTGTTTTAAACAATTATGTTTCTAAAATTTATAATGGAATATCTTGCGGTAAAGAAAATATTGAAATATTTTATATTTCAAAAAATGAAAATTTAGATAGTGAAATATTAAAAATTTCCCGAGAAAACGATATGTTTACATCTACTACCTCAATAGGACCGCACCGAGATGATATAATTTTTAAAATAAACGGTATATCTGCCCGAAATTTTGGCTCACAGGGTCAAAAACGCAGCGTGGCGCTTTCTCTTAAGCTTGCAGGCGCCGAGGTTATAAAAGAAATAAGTGGCGAATACCCGATATGTCTGCTTGACGATGTAATGAGCGAGCTTGATGAGGGCAGACAAAATTATATTTTAAATCACATAAGAAACTGGCAATCATTTATTACCTGCTGTGATACTTCAAATATAAAAAATTTAATAAGTGGCAAGGTAATAAAAATAAAGGGCGGCGAGGTATTTTAATGTATATACATTTAGGAAATAATATTATGCTGCCAACAAATGAAATAATAGGAATTTTTGATCTTGAAAATTCCTCTGTTTCAAAAAGAACGCGTGATTTTTTATCAAAAGCAGAAAAAGAAGGTCGCGTTATAACAATAAGCTATGATCTTCCCCGTTCTTTTGTAATAGCAGGAAAAAAGCTTGAGGATTCAAAAGTATATATTTCACAAATTTCATCATCAACGCTATTAAAGCGCACAGGATATATAGATTCACTTTGATAAGGAGTTTTAAAATGAGCGAAGAATTAAATTTGCCCGTAACCGAAAAATATGACGAATCGTCTATACAGGTGCTTGAGGGACTTGAGGCTGTAAGAAAGCGTCCCGGTATGTATATAGGCTCTACCGGTGAACGCGGTCTGCATCATCTTGTTTACGAAATTGTAGATAATTCTATTGACGAGGCTTTGGCAGGTTATTGTACAAAAATAGAGGTAGATATACTTGATGACGGCATTATTCGCGTTACTGATAACGGTCGTGGTATACCTGTTGGTATGAATGCACAAAAGGGTATTCCTACAGTTACGGTTGTATTTACCATACTTCATGCAGGCGGTAAATTTGGCGGCGGCGGATACAAGGTATCAGGCGGTCTTCACGGTGTTGGCGCATCGGTTGTTAATGCGCTTTCAAACTGGCTTGAGGTAGAAGTTAAGGACGGTAAACATATATATAAGCAGCGTTATGAAAAAGGCACTATTGTTACCGACCTTGAAATTATAGGCGATACCTCCGAAACGGGTACTACCGTTACATTCAAACCAGACCCGTCAATATTCACCGATACCACAACCTACGATTATGAAATATTGCTTAACCGTTTGCGCGAGCAGGCATTTCTTAATGCGGGTATTCGTGTTGTGCTTTCAGATAAGCGTACCGATGAAACTATCGCAACCATTGGCAAAAGTGATGACCTTTGCTTTGAGGGCGGTATTAAATCTTATGTTGAATATTTGCTTGCAGGTATTAAAAAAGAAAGCCTTATAAATGACGTTATTTATCTTTCGGGTTCAAAGGGCGATGAAATGGCAGAAATTGCTCTTTTGTGGTCTACTGCTTACGATAATAAAATTTTATCTTTTGCAAATACGTTACATACAATTGACGGCGGTACTCACGAGCAGGCTTTTCGTCAGACAGTAACTCGCGTTGTAAATAAATACGCTCACGATTTTAAAAAGTTAAAAGAATCATCTGATAATCTTAAGGCCGACGATATTATGGAAGGCTTGGTAGCTGTAGTATCGGTTAAGCTTGCTGACGCGCAGTTTGAAAGCCAGACCAAAGCAAAGCTTGGTAATACCTCTATTGGTCAGCTTGTTCGTGATATTGTTAATGACCAGCTTTATAAATATTTAGAAGAAAATCCTGCCGATGCAAAGATTGTAATTGATAAGGCAATCGCCGCGTCAAATGCCCGTGAAGCCGCACAAAAAGCGCGTGAAGCATCACGTAATAAAGCGGGTATTGGCAGTAAAACCCGTATGCCCGAAAAACTTACCGACTGCATTTCTAACGACCCCACAAAGACCGAAATTTACATCGTAGAGGGTGACTCTGCAGGCGGTAGCGCGGTTGAAGGCAGAAACGCTACCTATCAGGCAATTTTGCCTCTTTGGGGTAAAATGTTAAACGTTGAAAAAGCACGCGAAGATAAGGTTTACGGCAATGATAAATTAACTCCCGTTATTACCGCTCTTGGTACAGGTATAGGCGAAAACTTTGATATAAGTAAACTTCGTTATGACAAAATTGTTATAATGGCTGATGCCGACGTTGACGGTAGCCATATCAGAACACTTTTACTTACATTTTTCTTCCGTTATATGCCCGAGCTTATTGAAACAGGTCATATATATCTTGCTCA
>CAYLXT010000060.1:0-7772 GCA_964387615.1 uncultured Ruminococcus sp. | reverse complement strand
TAAGATATTTATATGTAGTAGGTACAACGTGACCAAGCTCGTCAAGCTTTAAAATGGTATCGTGAATAGAATGGAAGTCAAAGTGGGTTGTAATAATATCGCTGTTTGTATCATCAGCAGGATGCTGCACAGGGCAGAAATCGTAAATCGTCATACCCTGCGGCACAATAATCATACCTGCGGGGTGCTGACCGGTGGTGGTCTTAACCTTTGAGCCTTCTACGAGGCTTGCCAGACGATTAAGCTCTGCCTGAGAGAGTGTAATATTCATCTTTTCGGCATAAGCCTTTGCAAAACCAAATGCGGTTTTTTCGGCAATAGTAGAAATTGTACCCGCCTTATAAACATTTTCGGCGCCGAAAAGAGTTTTTGTATACTCTTGTATTGTGTTTTGAACCTCGTCCGAGAAGTTAAGGTCTATATCAGGTACCTTATCACCCTTAAAGCCTAAGAAGGTTTCAAACGGTATATCGTGACCGTTGCGGTTAAGCAGCGTGTTACAGTGCGGACAGTTCTTTTCGGGCAGGTCAAAGCCTGAACCCACCGAACCATCGGTAAAGAATTCGCTATATTGACAGGTCGGGCACACATAGTGCGGTGCTAACGGATTAACCTCTGATATACCCGCCATAGTAGCAACAAAGGACGAACCTACCGAACCACGCGAGCCAACATAGTAACCAAGCTCTTCACTCTTGGCAACCAGCTTTTGCGCTGAAATATACATTATAGAGAAGCCATTATTGATAATTGAATTAAGCTCTTTGTTTAGACGCTTTTCAACTATTTCGGGCACAGGATCACCATACATAGCCTTGGCGTTACGCCAACAAATCTCGCGAAGCAGGTCATCCGAGCCTTCAATAACAGGGGGATAGTTGCCCTTTGGTACGGGTATGACCTCGTCCGATACCATATCAGCAATCTTGTTGGGATTAACAACCACAAATTCATAAGCGCGCTCGCCAAAATAGGAAAAGTCATCAAGCATTTCGGTAGTAGACTTAAAGTAAAGCGGAGCCTGATTTTCAATATCGTCAAAGCCTTGTCCCGCCATAACTATCTGGCGGATGATACCGTCCTGCTTTTTAAGGAAGTGCACGTCACCCGTAGCAACTACGGGCTTGCCGAGCTTATCTGCAAGCTCCACAACCTTGCGGTTAAAGTCTTTTATAACCTCTATGCTTGTAACATTTTTAAAACGGTTTGGCGTAACGTTACCCTTTTTATCAACCTTATCAGGTCTTGCACTGTCGCGCACCATAAATTCGTTGTTGCCAAGAGGTTGTATTTCAAGATAATCGTAATAGTCGGCAATTTCTAAAAGTGTTTTTTCGTCCTTGCCGTCAATTATTGCGCGATAAAGCTCGCCCTGCTCACAAGCGGAACCTACTATAAGTCCTTCACGGTGAGCGTCTAACATTGAACGCAGAATTATAGGTCTACCGTAAAATTTGTTAAGGTGGGAGTCAGACACCAGCTTATACAAATTTTTAAGACCAACCAAATTCTTGACTAACAAAATTTGGTGGTTGCGAAGCTTTGCAATCTCTTTGTTGGAAAGCTCTGAAATATTATATCTTGTATCGTCAATAAAATAGTTTTCTACACCGTATATTGCCTTAAACTCGCCGCCCGATTTACGTATTTTACCGATTGCTTCGGCAACAGCGGGGTATGCCTGCACTACACCGTGGTCGGTAATCGCAACAGCCTTATGTCCCCATTTATAAGCGCGGTTTATAATATCGCCCGCACTCGCTACCGCGTCTTTAGCCGACATATTTGTGTGACAATGAAGCTCTACTCTCTTTTCGCCCTCATAATCATCGGTTTCTTCATATTTCTTTATTGTAGCGAGTGCCTTTACGTCAAGCACAAAATCGCGCGTCCAGCTGTCATAAGAATAATCACCGTTAACAATAACACAAGCGCCGTTTTTAAGGGGTGCAACCTCATTTAAAAAGTCCGCTGCTGCCTCGTCCATATTTTTGGTGTATTTAGGATCAAAGAATTTTGTTAGAGAAGCCGAAAAAGAATTTGTGGTATCGCTGAAGTAAAACTTAATTTTAACCATCTTGCCGCCGCGCTTGGTGTCAAGCGTTTTGCTCTCAAGACCGAAAATCTCTCCCCAAGCGCAAACATATACGCTCTCACCATCGTTTTGCGGTAGCATAACTTCGCTTAGTTTCTTTACATTAGTATCAATTTTTCTGCCATAAAAAAGCTTTGCGCTTTCAAGATAAACGGGCAATCCGTCTTTGGGTTTATAGTCATATTTTTTCTCTTCTTGCACCGGTGCCGGTTTTGGCGCAGCCTTTGGCTTTTCTGCCCTGCTTTGTACCACAGTGGGTTCAGGTTCGGGCAGAACTATGGGTGCGTCCTCAAGTGTTCCGTCAAAAGAAAGATTAACGTCAACATCAAAACGGCTTTTTGCAATTTGTTTGAATTTTTGTTCAAAGCCACCGTCGCAAATCCGGGAATAACCGCCATATTTTAAGGTTATTTTTAACTCACTGCCACTCAAATCGTAATGCGCTTCATTAAAAAATCCGTTAAAAATTATATTTTTAGCGCGAATTTCCGCAACGATATCCTCTACAGCCGCTGTGCAAAAAGCATCACTTTTAAAGCAGATATCGTTTGCAACCTTTTCAAGCTTTAACGCATGCTTAATTTCCTCGCCCAAATTGGCAATTTTTGCATGCGGTATATATGTATCACTGTGCAGCTTTAAATCAAGACTGCGCATTTCGCTATTTAATTTGCACTCATTTATATTCACACTGCCGAACATCATAAGCGTACCTTCGCTTAAATATGCCCCAAACAGTTCCCCAAAAGAATACATTTATATTCCTCACATTTTGTTTATTTCTTCTTCTAATAAATCCAAAAGCTTATCTTCGGGCACCTTGTTATGAATTACTTTTCCACCCTTAAATATAACGCCGCAATCCTTGCCACCCGCAATTCCTATATCGGCGGCAGAAGCTTCGCCGGGACCATTTACAACACAGCCCATAATAGCTACGGTTATATCTTTTTGGATATTTGCAAATCGTTCTTCGGCTTTGTGAGCGAGTCCTATAAGGTCAATGGCAGTTCTGCCGCAGGTAGGACATGATACAAATTTTATGCCTTCATTTCGTATTCCCAAGGCTTTAAGCAGTTTTTTCGCCGCTTCAACCTCTTTAACAGGTTCATCGGTAAGGGAAATACGAAGCGTATCACCAATGCCACGAAGAAGCAACCCGCCAATAGCCGCCGAGGATTTTATAACACCCATATTCTCGGTGCCTGCCTCGGTAACGCCAAGGTGAAGCGGATAGCGGCAAACCTCCGCCGCCTTTGTATACGCATCATACATGCGTTGCGGGTCGGACGATTTAAGTGATAACACAATGTTATCAAAATCATACTTTTCTAAAAGTGATATATGATAAAGTCCGCTTTCCACCATAGCCTCTGGTGTTGCGGCGCCGTAACGCGCCAATATTTCTTTTTCTAAAGAACCCGAGTTTACACCTATTCTTATCGGTATATTGTTTTCGCGACAAACGCGCGCAACCTCACGCACACGAGTTTCGTCACCTATGTTGCCCGGATTAATACGCACCTTATCTACGCCTGCGGCGACACTTTCAATAGCCAATCGCCAATCAAAATGGATGTCAGCCACAAGCGGAACAGTAATGCTTTGCTTTAACGCGTGGACGGTTTTTATGGTCTCTATGTCGGGCACCGACACGCGAACAATATCACAACCCGCCTCCTGCAGTGCGACTGCCTGAGCCACATTGCCTTCTATATCGTGGGCGGGCGCACAAAGCATTGATTGGATGCTAACGGGCGCACCGCCGCCAATAGCAACGCCGCCTGCAAACACCTTTTTTGTAGTAGCATTTGTATACATAAAATCACCCTGCAATTAACATCCATATATCCTTAAAGGTTATAACTACCATCAATCCAAGCAGCAACACCATACCTATTGCGTGTACTATTGATTCATACTTTTGCGGCACGGGCTTGCGGAATATCATTTCAAATAGTATAAATACCAGTCTGCCGCCGTCAAGCGCAGGAATCGGTAACAAATTAAACAATCCTAAATTTATGGTAATAAGCGCCATCATCTGAATAAGCGCCATAAAATTTTGTTTGGCGATATCGCCTATCGCTACCGTAACACCCACAGGCCCCGATACCGCGCTTATGCCGTAACGCCCCGTAATCAAATCTATAAGTGAGCGGTAGACCACGGCACAGTTTGAAACTGCGGTATCAAATGTATGACCTATAAAACTCAGAAAAGTTTTTTCCTTACCTTCAACATAAAAATCCACCGTAAGATAATTTATACCGTCAATCTCTTCGCTTGCAAACTTGACATCGTCAAGCTCTATCCTTTTGCCGTCTCGTTTTACGGTAATATCAATAGCGCCATCGTCAACGTTGCTGAAGGCATAGCTTAAATCGTAAGTGCTAAAAATTCTTCTGCCGTCAACCTTTATTATTTTATCGCCTTCTTGAAGACCGTACTGCGAGCTTACGGCGCTTTCGTGGAAAGAAGCCACCGTTGTAGTGGTAAAACGCTTTTCGGGAATAAGTGTAACGGCAACTAAAATAAGACCCAAAATAAGATTAAAGGTAGCGCCCATAACAACTATCAAAAAGCGGCGCCAAGGCTTTTTGTTACAAAAGGCGCGCGCGTCACCGCTTGCCTCTTCTTCACCCTCCATAGCGCAATAGCCGCCAAAGGGAATAAGATTTATAGCATATTTTGTTTCACCCTTGCCCCATTTTATAAGCTTTGGGCCAAAGCCTACCGCAAACTCGTTTACACGAACACCTAAAAGCTTTGCCGCTATAAAATGGCCGAATTCGTGAATTATGATAAGTATTAAAAATAAAAGTATCGCCACAGCATATGGCCAGATATTGTTTAAAACATTTAAAACCACTGAAATGGTAATCACAACCTAAAACAAAGTATTAGAAGAATTTTTTAAGTTCGTCGAAAATTCTGTCGGCTATTGTCTTCATACCGAGGTCCCCCGGATGATTTGCAACGCCGTCGTGCTCGAAAAGGCCAAGAGCCTTCATTTCGTCAAGCTCGCCCAAATCGTTAAGTGTAACCAACGACCAACCCTGTTCCTTGGCAACCTCTTTTACAACTGCATCTGCAGCATGTTTCCAAAACGAAGTTGTAAGAATAACTTTAGCATTACCGCTTTTGTTAAGAAACTTTATAAAATCAACATATTCTCTTTTAAAAACAGCCGCATCAAAATCACGCCACGGACAATTTTCTATAAAACGAACAACAATTACATCGGCATTAAAATCACGGGCTTTTTCATAAATCGGATAGGCTTGCTTGCCGTTTACAAAATCGCGCTCCCATTTGTATGCCTGACAAACACAAAAAGTTGCGTCAGGGTCTACGCCTTGAATATGATTTTTCAGTACGTGAACGTAATCATTTTCTTTAGATGAAGCCGCCATACCCCACTGATTATTCCAACCAATTTCGAGTTTTGGCTCGTGTAAGGTAATGGAATTACCCGCCATCATTACACGCAAGCCCGTGTTACCTTCGCATTCAAAGGTGACATCGTGCGCGTCGCCCAGCTGATTTTCGGCTTTTACAGTGTTCTTTTCTATTTGTTGCATTTATATCGCCTCCCTTACAATTTGTCTCGCCGCCTCGTCAGCGGCAAAAATATCCTCTACTGTGAAATTCTCTTTATTTTCACACATATTCATTGCTTTCTCGTTAAGCTCTGCTATCTGCAAGAACTTGATTTTTCCCTCTAAAAACAGCTTTACCGATTCTTCGTTGGCGCCGTTTATAGCGGTAGGATAAAGTCCGCCGCGGTTTATTGCCTCTATACATAATGGCAAAAGTCTAAATGTATCGGTATCAGGCTTTTCAAAGGTTAAAGCACCAATCTTAAATAGGTCAAGATACTCAAAACACATATCTCGCTCAGGATATGTTAAAGCATACTGTATCGGTAGCTTCATATCAGGTGTGCCAAGCTGGGCAATAACCGCGCCGTCGGACAATTCTACCGCTGAGTGCAAAATGCTTTGCCTGTGAACAAGTACATCAATTTGCGAAGCAGGAACACCAAATAAATGCACTGCCTCAATAACCTCAAGACCCTTGTTCATAAGTGTTGCGCTGTCAATAGTAATCTTTGCACCCATAGACCAATTAGGATGATTAAGAGCTTCCTTTACAGTTACAGTTGCAAGTTCTTCTCTGGTTTTGTTAAAAAAAGGACCGCCCGATGCTGTAAGCAATATCTTTTTAAGCGAGCCTTTGGGCGCACCCTGAAGCGACTGAAAAATCGCCGAGTGCTCACTATCTACGGGAAGTAATTTAACACCCTTTTCTTTGAGTCTGCGATTAACAATTTCGCCGCCCGTTACAAGCGTTTCCTTATTAGCAAGAGCTATCGTTTTGCCGGCCTCAATTGCGGCAAGCGTAGGACGAAGCCCCGCAATACCAACAATAGCGTTAAGCACCATATCTCCATCGCCGTCGGCTAATTCGCACACACCTTCGGCTCCTGATAAAACCTTTATATCGGTATCTGCAAGTTTTATTCTAAGCGTCTCGGCAGCCTTTTCATTAAAAAGCGCCACCGTTTGAGGTTTAAACTCTCTTGCCTGCTTTTCAAGCAGCTCTGCATTACTGCCCGCAGCCAAAGCGGTTACAACATATTTGTCGGGATTGGCTCTTACGATATCTAACGCCTGTGTACCTATTGAGCCCGTGGAACCTAATATAATAAGTTTTTTCATTAAATCATACCAAAAAACAAAAGACCGTACACAAGCGGTGCTATAAAGAGTATGCTGTCAACTCGGTCAAGCACTCCGCCGTGACCCGGGATAAGATCACCGTAATCCTTAATACCAACCTTGCGCTTTATAATTGAGGCAAACAAATCGCCCGTCATACCTGCGGCGCAAAGAGGAATGGTAAGTAGCAGAACAGGTAATATCTTATCAAAACGGCCAAAGCACAAGGTTATGATAAGACTTACTATAACACTTGAAATAATACCGCCTAAAGCACCCTCAACCGTTTTGTTAGGACTGATTGTGGGGCACAGCTTGGTTTTACCCATACTAACTCCCACAAAGTAGGCGCCCATATCACAAACACAAGAGAAATTGAGCACCAACAGTAAATAGTATATTCCGTTGCTTGCCGTAACAATACTACCTATTGTTGAAAAAGCAAAGGCTAAAATAAGTGGCATCGTGCAGAGCGATACTATTTTAGAAAGATCAAAATCAGCCTGCTTTATAAGTATTAAAACCGCGCAGGCGATAAAATATACCACTGTAACCAACGCGGCAATCATTGGCATATACATATCCGAATAATCAATTTCTATTGCCGAAGCGTTGCCGTTAAACATATTTATCATTCTGAGCAGTTGTTCAAGCCAGTCTGACATTATGATAACCATAGCAACGGTATATACAGCGGAAAGGATTTTAAAAATCGGATTTTCTATTCTTGCCGCATTGCAAACAAACTCAATAACGCCCAGAGCCGCAACCATAGCGATGAAGGCGGTGATGATAAAGTTGCTCACACAAATGCCCAGCACTAATATAAGCGCAACCAATACGCCCATTATAACACCTGAAATTATACGCTTTTTCATAAAAATCCTCCTACACGCCGCCAAATCTACGATTTCGTTTGTTAAATTCGTAAATGGCTTTTTCTAAATTTTTAG
>CAYLXT010000059.1:0-7868 GCA_964387615.1 uncultured Ruminococcus sp. | reverse complement strand
CATACAAGCGCCGCCTCCATGCCACCGATACCGCCGCCGATAACCGCAATATTTTTAGCTTTCTTAGCGGGTGCGATATAATATTTTTTGGACTGCATAGTTTCAGGATTAAGCGCGCAACGTGAAAGACCCATTGTATCGGTAAGGTCTTGCGTATTAGCATGACCCTTTGAAGACGAGAAGTTAAAGCAAGCATTATGACAACAAATACATGGGCGGATATCTTCTTCACGTTCTTCAATCATCTTGGTAATCCATTCGCTATCAGCCAAGAACTGACGGGCAACACCCATAGCGTCAATTTTGCCGTCAGCTACTGCGCGAGCAGCCACTTCAGGCTCCATACGACCGGCGCACACAACAGGGATATCAACAAACTGTTTTATGTGAGCGACGTCATCTAAATTACAGTTTTGGGGCATATACATAGGTGGATGCGCCCAATACCAAGAATCATAAGTACCGTTGTCGGCGTTAAGCATATCGTAGCCTGCGTCCTGCAGATATTTTGCAGCCTTTTCAGACTCGCTCATACCACGACCGACTTCGGTATAGTCTTCACCTGGCATTGCGCCTTCGCAAAAGCCCTTCATCTTTGACTCTACCGAATAACGAAGCGACACAGGGAAGTCCTGTCCGCAAGCCTCTTTGATAGCGTGTACAACCTCTGCGGCAAAACGATATCGGTTTTCAAAACTGCCACCGTATTCATCCTTACGCTTGTTAAAAAATTCTATTGCAAATTGGTCAAGCAAATATCCCTCGTGAACAGCATGAACCTCAACGCCGTCAACGCCCGCCTCTTTACAAAGCTTGGCAGTCTTAGCAAAAGCCTCTATAATTTCGTGAATCTGATGCTTGGTCATTTCGGGACATTCGATATCGTGTGCCCAACGTGATGGTTGCGGACTCGGACTTGCCAGCTCGTGCGAAGTATCAATGATAGGCTTTATAATGGCGCGTGTAAATTTGTTTTTATGTAACGGCGCTACAAGTTCGGTTATTGCCCAGCTACGACCCATTCCCGCAGTAAGCTGAATAAATAACTTTGCGCCCGTTTTATGAATTTCATCCATAAACACTTTTAGTTCTTCAAACATTTTGGGATTTTGCCAAAGCCACTTACCCCAGAATGTATCGCGAAGCGGCGCAATACCGGGTATTATAAGACCTACGTTATTGTTTGCCCTTTCTAAAAACAACCTTGCTGCCTCTTTGTCAAAATGGCAACCTGTAAGCTCAAACCAACCAAAAAGCGATGTACCACCCATCGGGCACATAACAATGCGGTTTTTGATTTCTACATTGCCTATTTTCCAAGGGGTAAACAGCGCTTCATATTTTGCATCCATATAATCACTTACCTTTTTTAAATTTAGTTCATAAAGTGAACTATTTCACAGATAATATTATACTACTATTATAAATAAATTTCAACAAAAAAATAAAAACACTAATCCTTTTATGCCACGGTTCCATAAGGAAGTATGGTTTTGGTTTATATTATTTTTTTGTGCTTGTCGGGCAAAAATCCGCCATCGGACAACGTTCGCAATAGGTCTTTCGCGCGGTACAAATATCGCGACCAAAAAGCACCGTGCGATGACAAAAATCATTTGATTTTTCAGGTGGCAAAAGTTTACGCATAGCATTTTCAACCTGTAACGGATTAGTGGTTTTTACAAACCCCAAACGATTGCAAAGCCTTATAAAATGCGTATCGGTTACAACGGCAGGCTTGCCGTAAACGTCTCCGCATACAAGGTTTGCGGTTTTTCTGCCAACACCGGGTAGGCGTGTCAGTTCTTCGATTGTATCAGGCACTTTGCCATCAAAATCAGTCACTATCATATTGGCAATTCCAACCAAATCCTTCGCCTTTGTTTTATAAAGCCCGCAGGTCTTTATTAGTTCTTCAACATCTGCTACTTCAGCATTTGACATAGCAGCGGCATCAGGATATTTTTTAAATAACGCCGGTGTCACCATATTAACACGCGCATCGGTACACTGAGCCGAAAGTCTTGTTGCGATAAGCAACTGAAAAGCATCGGTGTAATTCAGTGAACAAATTGCATCGGGGTAAAGCAGCTCCAACGCCTCTACCGCTTTTATAGTTCTTTCTTTTTTAGTCATTAGGCATCAAGCCTCATATCGCCCTGCTTTATCCAACCAAGCTTTCGCATAGCCTCGCTTACACCCAAAGCGATAATTGCGGGCAATACAAAATGCATAACCGCTATTTCAAGCACGGCAACAACGGGATCAAAACCACTTGCCACCATCTCGGTATAGGTTTCAAAAGGACCTACCAAGCCCGCAGTACCCATACCTGAGCCTGTTGGAGTACTCACCATTTTGAGCAACGCGGTAGAAACAGGACCCAAGATAGCGCTCGCTATAATTGCCGGTAACCATATTATAGGCTTGCGAACAATATTTGGCATTTGAAGCATTGAAGTACCTATGCCCTGAGAAATAAGACCGGACACCTTATTTTCGCGGTAAGAAGCTACCGCAAAGCCTATCATATTACAGCAACAGCCTACAACCGCTGCGCCCGCCGCAAGACCAGACAGCTTAAGTGATACGCCGATTGCTGCCGACGATATAGGCAAGGTTAAGCATATACCCATAACTACCGATACAATAATGCCGCAGATAATGGGCTGCTGCTCTACACCAAAGTTGATAATTGAGCCAATCCAAGCCATAAAGCGTGATACAGGCGGCCCTACAACAAAGCCCGCCGCACTGCCTATAAGAATTGATACGAGCGGAGTCACAATAATGTCTACCTTTGTTTTGCCCGATACAAGACCACCTATTTCTATGGCTATGTATGCCGCAACAAAAGCGCCAAGCGGCTCACCGGGTTTTCCCATAACAAAGCTTTCGGTAGCAAGGCTCGGAAATGCGCCGACAAGACCTGCAACCGCCGCCGACACAGTAACAAGCGGCGACGACTTTAGCTTACAAGCGACACCTATACCGATGCCCGCGCCCGTTATGGTTTTGGCAAATCCACCCACGGCAATAAGGTAACTGCCTGCCGCACCGCCTATTATTGAGCCAATCTGTGAAACGATTGTACCTATAATAAGTGTGGCAAAAAGTCCCGAAGCCATACCCGAAAGGCCGTCAATAAAAAGACGGTTTAAATACCTTTTAATCATTTTTTCATCCTCCTTGTTTGATGAGTTTCCACTTAATTTAACACAATTATAGTACAAAGTTTTTTTACAGTCAAGAGTATGCAAAAAGACCTCCGAAAATTTTCAGAGGTCAAATTTTATAAATTATTTATCGCGCTTTTTAAAGCCACGTCTGTCACGGTTGCCGCTTTTGCGGGGTGTTTCTTCGTCTGCGCCCTCTTCAACAACTGCGCCGTTAACCTCCACAAGTGCATCGCGACGAGAAAGGTTAATTCTGCCCTGGTCGTCAATCTCGGTAACCTTAACGATAACCTGATCGCCAACTGCTACAACGTCTTCAACCTTTTCTACACGCTTAACGTCAAGCTTAGAGATGTGAACAAGACCCTCCTTGCCCGGTGCGATTTCAACAAAAGCACCAAAGGTCATAAGTCTTGTTACCTTACCGCTATAGATAGCTCCAATTTCGGGGTCGTTTGCGATAAGATTGATAATATCAATTGCAGCTTGAGCTTTGCTGAGATCAAGACCCGCAACAAATACGTGTCCGTCTTCCTCAATGTTAATTGTACAGTCGCACTGCTCTTGGATAGACTGAATAACCTTGCCCTGCTTACCGATAACATCGCCGATCTTATCGGGGCTGATGGTGGTAGTAAGCATCTTGGGTGCGTATGGTGAAAGTTCCTTGCGATACTCAGGAATACACTTGAGCATTACATCGTCAAGGATATATTTACGAGCCTTGTTTGTCTTTGCAAATGCTTCTTTGATAATTTCAGGTGTAAGACCGTGAACCTTGAGGTCCATTTGTATCGCGGTGATACCCTTGTGAGTACCTGCTACCTTAAAGTCCATATCGCCGTAAAAGTCTTCAAGACCCTGAATGTCAACCATTGTCATAAAGTCGCCGTAAACGCCCTCGTCACCTGTGATAAGACCGCAAGAAATACCTGCTACGGGAGCCTTAATCGGAACACCTGCTGCCATAAGAGCGAGTGTTGAACCGCAAATAGAACCCTGTGAAGTAGAGCCGTTTGAAGAAAGAACCTCACTTACCACGCGGATAGCGTATGGGAACTCCTCAACAGAAGGGATAACCGGCAACAATGCGCGCTCTGCAAGTGCGCCGTGACCGATTTCACGTCGTCCCGGTCCACGTGACGGCTTGGTTTCGCCAACTGAATATGAGGGGAAATTGTAGTGGTGGATATAACGCTTGCTTACCTCTTCGTCAAGACCATCAAGCTTCTGAGCTTCGCTTACAGGAGCCAAAGTTGCAACCGAGAGCACCTGTGTCTGACCGCGGGTAAACATACCTGAGCCGTGAACACGTGGAAGCAAATCAACCTGAGCGTCGAGAGGACGGATGTCATCAATACCACGACCGTCTACACGCTTGCCCTCGTCTTTAAGCCAAGCGCGAACAACGTGCTTTTGAACAAGATACATAATCTCATCAAGCTTTGCTTCACAACCCTCAAAACGCTCGTCAAACTTTGCGTGAACTGCATCATAAATGGGAAGAAGTGCCGCATCGCGAACATTTTTATCATCAGTATCAAGCGCCTTTTTAACATCTTCGATACAAAACTCTTCAATCTCTGCCATAATCTCCGGATCAGGATTGCTTGATTCAAATGTAAATTTCTCTTTACCGATTTCAGCAACAATGCCGTTAATGAACTTAACGATTTCCTTGTTTACCTCGTGACCTGCCATAATGCAGTCAAACATAAGGTCATCAGGAATTTCGTTACCGCCTGCTTCAATCATAGCTACCAAATCAGCAGTTGAAGAAACGGTGAGGTTAAGCTCGGTAGCAGCGCGCTGCTCGAGGGTTGGGTTAATGACGATTTCACCATCAACCAGACCTACGCTGGTGCTGGCAATTGGACCATCCCAAGGAATATCTGATACTGCGATAGCAGCCGATACACCGATAGCTGCTGTGATTTCGGGTGAGCAATCGGGGTCAACCGACATAACGGTTGCAACAACTGAACAGTCGTTTCTCATATCTTTTGGGAAAAGTGGACGGATAGGTCTGTCAATACAGCGTGAAGAAAGGATAGCCTTTTCGCTTGCCTTACCCTCACGGCGTTGGAAAGAACCGGGGATGCGACCTACCGAGTACATTTTTTCTTCAAAATCAACTGAAAGCGGGAAAAAGTCAACGCCTTCGCGTGGCTTTGAAGATGCGGTTACGGTACAAAGAACGCTTGTGTCACCGTAGCGAGCCATAAAAGCGGCATTTGCAAGGCCTGCCATTTTACCTGTTTCAAGGCTAAAGGGTCTGCCTGCAATGGTGGTTTCATAAACCTTAAAGTTTTCAAACATTTTACTAATCTCCTTTTTAAAAATCTTTTTAATTTAAGAGATTTTCCGTTTAGCAATAAAACCAAAATCCAATTTTGTTGGGTTCTCGTTTTACCGCTAAACCACAAAAAATCTCTTTTTTTACAGGTTGCTTTAACAAAATCAAACCGAGCAAATAGCACTTTGCCCGGTTTGTCTGTTACAAAATTACTTACGCAAGCCGAGCTTCTTAACGATAGCACGGTATCTTTCGATGTCTTTCTTTTGAAGGTATGCAAGAAGGTTTCTTCTGTGACCTACCATCTTAAGAAGACCGCGACGTGAGTGGTGGTCCTTCTTGTGAATATCAAGGTGAGCGTTGAGCTCGTTGATACGGTAAGTAAGAACTGCGATCTGTACTTCAGGAGAACCGGTGTCACCCTCGTGAACTGCGTATTCAGCCATAATCTGCTGCTTTACTTCGTTGGTCATTCTTTTCACTCCTTTTTAAAAATATTGTGCGCCGTATTCCAAGCCTGAGGCCTTGAGTGCTCCGCATCTGCGGCAGTCGCCAAAAGCATAGAACACGGTACCTGACCATAGTCAGCCATAGCATTGTAACACAAAACTTTCAAAAAGTAAAGAGTTTTTTTAATAATATTATTTACGGATAATTCACAAATTCAAAGTATAATTGCAATAAAATAAATTTAGTATTATAATACAGAATACACTCGTTTTAAGGGATGGTAAGTTTAATGAACGAATTTGAAAATAATAACAACCAGACAGGCGACACTCTTTCGGGCTTCGATAATGCAAACGATAACGATACGGGCTATACCGTTACGCCAAACGGAAGCTTTTATAGCAAAAAAGCGGATGATATAATTCAGGATGAGATAACTCACGAGCCTCAATACGAACCGCCAAAAGCCGAAGACACTCCAGAGTCACAATATGAGCCAATCAAGTCTGAATATCAGACACCACCGACCTATACGACCTCCTACAGCAATTATAATCAAAAACCGCAGAAGCCCAAAAAGTCAAAATCAAAAAAAGGCGGTCACAGCACAGCTGTCGTAATCATAGCAAGCCTGCTTGCCGCAGCTATAGGCGCTGTAAGCGGCATTGCCGTTATTGGCAGCATTTTTTCGGTGGATACAAACACAACCTCTACTACCGAACAGTCCGATAAATCGTCAACCAATGTGAACATTAATATAGATGAAACTGCTTCTTCTGTTGCAGAAGCGGTCGCAATCAAATGTACCGACAGCGTTGTTGGTATCCGCACTACCACATCTGTCTCAAGCTTTTTTGGCGGTAGTCAGGAACAGACGGGCGACGGCTCGGGCGTGATTTATACCGCAGACGGTTACATTATAACCAACTATCACGTAATCAGCGATGCGGTAGAGTCAAGCAATTCTAAAATTGATGTGTATGTTGGTGACAACAAATCCGAATCATACCCCGCGTCCGTTATAGGATATAACATTTCCTGCGACCTTGCAGTTATAAAAATCAGTGTCAGCGGTCTTACACCTATAGAGCTTGGTGACAGTGATGAACTAAAGGTTGGTCAACAGGTTATTACCATAGGCGCGCCCGGCGGTCTTGAGTTTATGGGCAGCGTAACATCAGGTATTATCAGCGGTCTTGACCGTATCGTTTCGACCAACTCAAGTCTTGAGCTTATACAAACCGATGCCGCAATAAACCCCGGCAACTCAGGCGGTGCTCTTCTTGACGCCGAAGGCAAGCTTATAGGCATTAACAGTTCTAAAATTGCATCGGTAGAATATGAGGGTATGGGCTTTGCAATACCGGTAAATACCGTAAAAGAAAAGTGTGATAAAATAATCTCACGCAATGATGACGGTCAGGCGTATCTTGGCGTCAGCATCAGCAGCACCTATACAAGTCAGGTTCTCGCTTTTTACGGTTATCCGTCGGGCGCAGTTGTATCAAGCGTAGCCGAAGGCAGTCCTGCCGCTAATGCAGGTATTGAACGGGGTGACATTATAACCGAGTTTAACGGCGTTACAATCAGTGAGTATACCGTATTAAACGATGCTCTTTACGACTGTGAAGCAGGCGATACCGTAGCCGTTACAATCTATCGTGGCGGAAGATACTACACTGCAGAGATTAAACTGACATCGGATACTTCAAATTAAATCGTTAACCAAAAATCCCCGATCGGTCGGGGATTTTTTATTTAAATAACTATTGTAAAACATAAAAACCGTATGCTATAATATGGCTATAATACAGACAACAACCTATTACACAGAGGTGTGCTATGTTTTATAAAAATCTTAAAAACCCACCAAACAAATACCGTCCTGCTCCCTTTTGGTCGTGGAACGAAAAGCTTGACACCGACGAAACAGCCCGTCAGGTGCG
>CAYLXT010000058.1:0-7921 GCA_964387615.1 uncultured Ruminococcus sp. | reverse complement strand
TATTGTCATCACTCGAACCGGAAAATTTAATAACAGCACCTATAACTATCGTAAGTAACGCTATTACAACTGCAAGTAAAACTGCTAAAACCGTGATAAATATTCTACGGCGGATTATTGCTTTTTGTCTTTTAGTTTTTTCTTTCATTTTTATCACCTTAAAAAATCAGACACAGCATTATTGGTAAAAACACTGCGGGAATTATATTCATAACCTTTATTTTTGTAACACCAAGCATATTAAGCGCTATCGCAATTATAAGCAATGAGCCTATAACCGACATATGCGCCACCACTGCCGCTGTAAGCACACCCTCAAGTGCCGCGGCAAACAGTGTAAGTACACCCTCAATAACCAAGACGCCGACAGACGACAGCATTACGCCAAAACCAAGTGACGAAGCAAGCACCGCCGACGAAATAAGGTCAAGCACCGATTTTGAATAAAGGGTTGTGTTATCGCCCGATACACCCGAATCTATAGAGCCTACCACCGTCATAGCACCAACGCAAAAAAGCAGTATTGCACTTACAAAGCCCTCGGCAATTTTGCCGCTTGGGCCGTCATTCTTTTTAAATTTGTTTTCTATTTTCTCGGCAAGCTTGTTTACAAGGGCGTCAAGGTCTATAGCCTGTCCGATAACGGCACCCAAGGCGGTTGAGATAATCAGAATCAAAGGATTGATATTATCCTCAAAAAGACCTGTAACACCAATATACAAAACGCACAGTGCCACGGCCGATACAAGTGTTTTTTGTATCTTTTCGGGTATGCCACGTTTTAGCAGCATACCGATACTACTGCCTATAAGCACAAGTATGAAATTCACAAACGCGCCGCTTGTAAATATTCTTAGCACATAACCACCGCCAGTTGCAAAATTCATCAATTTTTGCTCATTTTATATAATACAATAAATTTGTAAAAAAATCAACAATGCACTTGTATTTGAATGGCTTTTATTGTAAAATGTCTATATATAAAATTAGGAGGACTATATTATGCCAACTTCTAACACAATGAAAATTGAAACCAAGCGTAAGGATTTGTTTTTACGCGTAAGCAAAGGTCACTTTGCTACAAGCAACAGCCACAGTAACTACTATATTGACGTTGTAGCTCAAAAAACACGCCTTTCAGAAGCTCGTGCTGTAGCCGAAGAGCTTTGCAGCTATTACCGTACCAACACAATCGTTGATACTATTTTGTGTCTTGACGGTATGGAGGTTGTGGGCGCGTGTCTCGCATCTCGCCTTACCGAAGCTAACTACGCTAATATGAACGCTCACCAGACCATTTACGTTGTAACACCTGAAGCTACAAACTCCAGCCAACTTATGTTCCGTGATAATATTGTTCCCATGATTCAGGGCAAGCACGTTCTTATTCTTGCAGTATCGGTGGCAACAGGACGTACTGTTGAGGCTGCGGTTGACGCTATTAAATACTATGGCGGTAACGTTGCGGGAATTTGCTCTATATTTGCTACTAAAAAAGAGCGCGCAGGCGTACCTGTGAACTCTATATTTAACCCTGAAGACCTTCCCGACTACCAGAACTACAAGCCACACGAATGTCCTCTTTGCAAATCAGGTCAAAAAATTGATGCGCTTGTGAACTGTCACGGTTGTTCAAAACTTTAATTTAAGAGGTATAAAATAATGAGCAGATTAGAAGAAGCAAAAAAACAATATGCGGCTTTGGGCATTGATGTTGACGCTGTTATTGAAACGCTAAAAAAACAGCCTGTATCACTTCACTGTTGGCAGGGTGATGACGTTAAAGGCTTTGATCAAGACGGTCCTTTAACCGGCGGCATCCAGACTACAGGTAACTACCCCGGTAAAGCGCGTACACCTGATGAGCTTATGGCAGATATGGATATGGTAATCTCTCTTTGCCCCGGTATGAAAAAGATAAACGTTCACGCGTGCTACGCAATCTTTGAAGACGGCGAATTTGTTGACCGTGATAAGTTAGAGCCCAAGCACTTTAAAAAGTGGGTTGACTTTGCAAAGAATCACGGTATGGGCCTTGACTTTAACCCGACCTTTTTCTCACACCCGATGGCTGACAGCGGTTTGACTCTTTCAAGCCCTGATGAAAACATCCGCAATTTCTGGATCGAGCACGGCAAGGCTTGCGTTCGTATTTCACAGTATTTTGCCGAAGAAACAGGCGTACCCTGTGTTATGAACATCTGGACAGGTGACGGTCTTAAGGACATCCCTGCTGATAGAATGGGACCACGTGTAAGATATAAACAATCGATCGAAGCAATTCTTGCAGAACCATTTGACAAAGCGCTTGTTAAACCTTGTGTTGAATCAAAGGTATTCGGTATCGGCGTAGAGGCTTACACCGTAGGCTCTGCTGAATTCTCACTCACATTCGCGGCAACTCACGACGGTTGCTTACCGCTTATGGATAACGGACACTATCATCCTACCGAGGTTGTATCTGACAAAATCCCTGCATTACTTGCTTTCTTCCCCGAAATCGCATTACATATTACCCGTCCTATTCGTTGGGACTCTGACCATGTAGTGCTTTTCGATGACGAAACACGCGAGATGGCAAAAGAGATTGTACGTTGCAACGCATTCGACCGCGTATATATGGCGCTTGACTACTTTGATGCAAGCATTAACCGTATTGCCGCTTGGAGCGTAGGTCTGCGCAGCTGGCAAAAAGCGTTGCTTATGGCTATGCTTACTCCAAACGCCGCTCTTAAAGATTTACAGGACAGCGGCAATTACACCGAGCTTATGGTAAGAAGCGAAGAAGTAAAAACATTACCTTTCGGCGATATCTGGAACTACTACTGCGAATGCTGTGGCGTTCCCGCAGATGGCGAGTGGTTTGCAAAAGTACAGGCGTACGAAAAAGACGTACTTTCAAAACGAGTATAATATAAAAAACAAGGGATGGTTGTTGCCATCCCTTGTTTTTTATGATATAATTTCGTTATGAGGTGAAAAAAATGGAAAACACTATTGTAGATATAAACACTGGTGGTAGCATCTTTGCAACTGTTTTTTGGTGTTGCGTTCTTGGATTCGCAGGTTTTATATCACTTTGTATGATTACTGCAAAAGAACAAAAAACAGAAAAATTGTTTTGTGGTATTTGTTCACTTTTTTGTTTCAGCACTATGACATTGTTTATCTTTGCGCAAGTTTTTGACTCTATCAAATGTTTTGCCGCAATAATAATTGCATTTGGTATAGGCATATTCTTGTTTGCAATTAGTTATCGTTACATATATAATCAATGCAATATTAAAATAAATGCTATTTTTAAAAGATATCGTCGCGTAAGCTCACATACTCCTTTCAACTATTATATAATATATTTTGACTTTGAATATAACGGTAAAAAATACGAAGCTCAAGATTTACAATATTATTTCAAAGATAAAATTGATAATTTTTTTGTAATAGGCAATACTTATGAAGTGTTTATAAATCCAAAAGATCCAAGCACCTACTGTATACACAAAGGAGTTAAAAACCGTACACACATAATATTGCTCTTACTTGCTTTTATAATTGTAATTTTTGGTATATATAGAGTTATTGCGGTATAACAACCACTATAACTAAAACCCTCTGCTTCGAGTTTCAAGCAGAGGGTTTATCTTATAATTTCGATTTCAAAAATTTAATATAATAATTCCAGTCTTCGCGTGAGATAAAATGTCTGCCGGCACGAAGGTGGTAGCCTATGTTACCTTCCATTAAGTGGTCACCGATTTCGGGAAGTTTGTCGGGGGTAATAAGTCCCTTTTCGCCCAACAGTTCCCACGCACTACTTGCGTGAACTGAGGTCAGAAATTCGGATTCGGGGTCGGCACCCTTATCTTCTACAGCAGAGCCAACACACATAAGACGTGGTGCAATAAGAGCCAAAAGATGCGCCTGGTCATAGGGCTTGCTGTCCTCTTTTTCGTCTTTGTAATCCTTAAAGTTTTCGCAAAACCAATCCCAACTGCCCAATCTTAAAAAGGCCTCTATTTTCTCACCTGTGCTGTGCTTTGAGCTTGCGGCGCCGCCGTAACCCGAATTGTTTGAAATAGCGCACCAAAAGCGCTCATCCTGCGCGGCGGTCCAAAGAGCCGTTTTACCAAGACGTGAGTGACCGATAACAGCAGTGTGGTTAGCGTCTATATCATCACGTGTAAGCAAGTAATCCAAAGCTCTTGAGCCGGCATAAGCCCACATACCAATCTTGCCCCACTGTGTTTTGTCTTGACGAGGATTTTCTACGCCGAACATTTTACCAAGTCCGTCAGAATAATCACCGTTTAGATTATCATTTACCACGTCTTTATAGCACATAACAAATAGTGCAAAACCCTGGTCGGTAATTTCTTCAACGGGAATATATCTATCAGGCACGCGGCGGAATGCATGATTTAAAAACACAGGCGGTTTTTCAATATTTTTGGGTATGTACAGTTCACTATAAAAAGTAAAAGGACCACTTGGTGTATTAAAAGTTATGTTAATATGCTGCTCTATTACCTTGCCGGCATAGGCGAGTTTGTCTTCGTATATAACCTCACCTGTACCCTCGCCCAAACACTCCGGAGTATAACCGTAAGAGTATTTTTGTAATAAGTCAAGCATTTCAGCGCGACGTTTGGGCCAAAGCTCGGGTGTTACGTCACGACCGTCGTTCATCTTTAAAACGGGTAGCAGGTCACGTTCTTTTAGCATATCTTTTAGCATATTATTTTATCTCCAGTTTAGACCTTTTATTATTAATATACTCGCCCACTTTTTTTACAATAAAAATCGCAAGCAGACCGTCTATTACACCAAGAACTGCACCGGCTAAAACATCGGTCGGATAGTGCATATAAAGATACATTCTTGAAACGCAGGTAAGCACCGCCACAACGATTGCGGCAATACCCCATTTTTTGTTATTGGCAAAAATAACCACGGCACACTCAACCGCACAACGCGAATGTCCCGACGGGAACGAAAAACTTGAAAGCTTTTCTATTATAACATTGGCATCGGGATTTACGGTGTAGGGTCTCGGTCTTTCAAAAAGGTTTTTAAGTATCTGATTACCTAAAATCTCACCGATTATCAGCACAGTACCAAGACAAATACCCGTTTTGCGAGTCTTTTTAAAGCAAAGCAAAACAACCGCTAAAATTATCCAGAAAATACCTTTATTTGAAAGTGATGTAACGGCAATAAAAAAGTAATCAAGAAATTTACACGAAAAGGTGCTTTGTATAAAATCAAGAATACCTGTTTCAAATTGATTTAGAGCATCCATTCTTATTTACCTCATTTAAAAAACAGGGGCAGTTTTTCCAAGAATATAATATCGTCACGATCGGCAGCATCGCCCTCTGCCAAAAATGCGCAAGCGGCGGCTTCGATTGCTCCTGCCTGTTTTAAAAGCTCGCGTACCGCGGCAAGTGATTCACCCGTGCTTATAACGTCATCAATAACAAGCACACGCTTACCTTTTATCTGATTCACTTCGGTCTCACCAAGATAAAGATGCTGTTCATTTTGTGTTGTAATAGATGTTACCGCAACATCCAAAGGATTACGCATATAAACCTTTACACCCTTACGAGCAATTATGTACGGCTTACCGCTCTGACGCGCCATTTCATAAGCCATAGGAATACTCTTTGCCTCGGGTGTGAGTATTACATCAAACTCGGGAACTTTTTTAAGAAGCTCGGCGCAACCCGCGATAGTAAGTTCAACATCACCAAAGATTATAAATGCGGCAATATCAAGCTTGTCGCTTACGGGGAATTTTTCTAACTTTCTCTCAAGCCCCGCAATTTTCATAGTATAGAATTCTGACATAATTATATCTTCCTTTCTGTCATATCTTTCTTTTAAAAGGAATAAATCTAAGGCCCCCTTGCCTAAAGGGTGACTCCCCACAGTGTGGGGAGATGTCCGTAAGACAGAGGAGACCGCCGTCGTCAACGGCTGTCACCTTTAGGTGACTGGGGGATATTCTATATTAGCCCGGTGGCCATTGAAGATTACGGCGTGCAAGCAGATGAAAATGTATATGACCTACCGTCTGCCCACCGTCTTCACCGCAGTTGTTTACCACGCGGAAGCCTTTTTCAAGATTTTCCTGCGCCGCAATTTTTGCCACAGCCTCAAAAATCTTTGCAATACAGTGGCTGTTTTCACCATTTATCTCCGCCGCAGATGCAATATGCTCTTTAGGCACTATAATTGCGTGAAAAGGTGCTTGTGGGTCAATGTCGGCAAAAGCGTAAACGCTTTCATCCTCATAAATTTTAGTAGAGGGTATATCGCCTGCAATTATTTTACAAAATAAGCAATCACTCATATTATTTCACCATACCTTCAACTATTGAACCAACAGCCGCCAGTGCCTCGTCAGCCTTAGAGATTTCTTTACCGCCTGCCATAGCGCTGTCGGGCTTGCCACCGCCGTTACCACCTGCAATCTGAGCTACTGCGCGAACAATGTTGCCTGCGTGTGCACCACAACTGAGTGCCGCTTTACCAACGCCTGCGCAGAAGGTAAGTTTTTCACCGTTTACTGCCGCCAATACTGCTACGGCATCATCATTTTCTGCCTTTATGGTATCAATCATCTTGCGAAGCTCGTCGGGTGCTGTACCGTCAAATTTAGCAGTAGCAACCTTTACGTTACCTACCTGTGTGGCATTTGCCATAAGGTCGGTAAGCTTGCCCGAAGCCAGTTTTGCTTCTAACGACTCAATCTTTTTAGAGTCTTCCTTCATCTGCTTAACGGTAGCCGCAGCCTTGGCGGCAACATCCTCGATATTGCCGATTTTAAGTGTAGCCGCAGTATCGGTAAGCAAAGATTTATAGTGATTTATAAGATTTACAACGTTAAAGCCTGTGTACGCTTCAATACGACGGGTACCAGCCGCAATACCGCTTTCAGAAATAATTCTGAAAAGACCGATTTTGCCTGTGTTGTCAACGTGGGTACCGCCGCAAAGCTCGGTCGAGAAATCACCTGCTTTTACCACGCGAACGATATCGCCGTACTTTTCACCAAAGAGCGCCATAGCACCAAGCGCGCGCGCCTCGTCAATAGGCATTTCGCGATTATCTACAACAATACCGTCAAGAATAGCAGTGTTTACAAGGTTTTCAACCTGTTCTATTTCTTCAGGGGTTAAAGCCGAGAAATGCGTAAAGTCAAAACGAACAGCCTTTTCGTTTACAAGCTGACCTGCCTGCTCAACGTGTGTACCGAGAACTTGACGTAAAGCTGCCTGCAAAAGATGAGCCGCTGTATGATTACGACGAATAGCCTCACGACGAGAAAGGTTAATTTTAGCGTTTACCTTATCGCCTACCGAAATTGTATCGTTTGCAGTACCGATATGTGTAAATATTCCATCTACTGTCTTTTTAGTATCAACAACTGTAAAGCCACCAATACCACCTGTATCGCCTACCTGACCGCCGCTTTCAGCATAGAAAACGGTCTTATCAAGCACAACTATTGCCTTTTGACCCGACATTGCCGACGATACATGCTCACCTTCGTGAACAATGTCAACAACTGTTGCTTCACACTCATTTTGTGTGTAACCCAAAAACTCGGTAGCGGCAATATCATCAAAGTTAATACCGTCACTGCTCCAGCTTTCACCGTCAGATGCCTTACGAGCGTTACGTGCCTTTTCGCGTTGCTGTTGCATAAGAGCATTAAAGCCGTCCTCATCAACAGTCATACCCTTTTCTGCCAAAATATCGCGTGTCAGGTCAAGCGGAAAGCCGTAGGTATCATAAAGGCGGAATGCATCCACGCCCGAAAGTGTGCCGCCGTTTGCGGTTAAATCGTTAAGTATATTAAGACCTTGGTCAATTGTCTTTGAAAAGCTTGCTTCTTCATTTGCAATAACCTTTT
>CAYLXT010000057.1:0-8294 GCA_964387615.1 uncultured Ruminococcus sp. | reverse complement strand
GCCATTCGGCAAGCGCGCCAACGGCGTTCGCCTGCAACTATCTGATAAACTCCGCTGGAGGTTGGGCGAACAACTATTGGCTGAATAAGGCCGTGTTTTTCTATGCTTTCGGCAAGCTCTGCGAGTGCATCCTCGTCAAAGTTTGTTCTTGGTTGGCTGCGGTTTGGCTCTATTTCTGTAAGGCGCAAGGTTACAATGCCTTTTTCATCGGTTGCGTTTTCGTTGAAAAGCGCTTCTAAGCCGCGACCTAAACCGCCTTTTTTTGCTGCTGCCATAGTTTAACCCCTCCTGTTTCTCTTTAAAAATTCTTTTGCAAGGTCGTTATAAGCGATACAACCCTTTGAACGCTTATCGTAATACTGTATCGGACAACCGTAACTTGGAGCCTCCGAAAGTCTTACTCCGCGCGGAATAACCGTTTTATAAAGCTTGTTTGCAAAAAACTTCTTTATCTCGCCTACTACCTGCTGTGTAAGGTTAAGTCTGCCGTCAAACATTGTAAGCACAATGCCTTCAATTTCAAGCGTGGGGTTATAAAGTCTTTTTACCTGACGGACTGATGCCATAAGCTGTGAAAGGCCTTCGAGTGCAAAATACTCGCACTGAATAGGAACAAGCACGGTGTCACCTGCATTAAGCGCATTAATTGTAATAAGACCCAAAGACGGTGGACAATCAATAAATATGTAATCATAGCTTTCTCTGATTGGTGCTAACGCGTTTTTAAGCGCCGACTCGCGATGCTCAACTTCAATTAAGTCTACCTCGGCAGCAGCCAGATCCATAGAAGCAGGAATAACATCAACGTTTTTAAACTGCGTCTTTATTATAGCGCTTTCTGCTTTGGCCGTACCGATAAGAAGCTCATACGTAGTGGCGGCGGTTTCTTTTTTGCTTATACCGTAGCCGCTGGTAGAATTGCCCTGTGGGTCAGCGTCTACAAGCAAAACCTTTTTGCCTGCAAGACCAATGCCCGCAACAAGATTTACCGCAGTAGTCGTCTTTCCAACGCCGCCTTTTTGATTAACAACAGATATGATTTTACCCAAAATAATATCCTCCGTAGTTTGTATTTAATATGAAAGTGTATTTAAGATATTATATATAATATATAAATATTATAGTTTTAAATTATCCACGCTCCGCCCTTACCTAAAGAGAGGTGTCAGCCATCGGCTGACGGAGGGATATACTTTTGCTTTGCTGTAAAAACACAAAGACCGCAATGTTTCACGTGAAACATCACCGTCTTTATTATACATACAAAACGCTATCTTGTAAATAGAAATTTTCTTATTTATCGCCTGACTTAAACAAAAGCGACATTATAAAACCAAAGAATATCGCCGCCGTTATTCCCGCCGCCGTAGCGGTAAGCCCTCCGCACATTATTCCGATAAATCCATATTGATTTACCGCTTCTACCACACCATTGGCAAGTGAATATCCAAAACCCGTCAGCGGAACGGTGGCGCCCGCCCCTGCGAACTTAACTATCGGGTCATAAACGCCTATAGCAGTAAGCAGCACACCGCTCACCACATAGGTCACAAGAATTCTTGCAGGGGTTAATTTTGTATAGTCTATAAGCACCTGACCAATCATACAAATAAATCCGCCAACAAAAAACGCCTTCAGACAGTCAACAATCAAATCCATAAAATCGCTCCTATGTTTCACGTGAAACATTGTTTGGAATTATTGTTTGCCGTCTCAGGCGTTTTATTCATCAATATTTAAATTAAAAGTCTTATTAAGTCTTTTCGTTACTGTTTTTAAATCAATATTTCTTACGCGCACGCTGTCTGCGTTTTCGCTTCGCACCGTTAATTTTACTTTACAGGTTTTAAAACGTTTATCCGCAGGTGTCTGCGTTATTTTGATAACACCGATTTTGCCCTTCTCGCAATAAAGCTCTCTGACTGTAAAGCCCGTAGAGCCTGATGCTAACAAAAAGTCTCCTAAGCACAGCTTACCGTACTTATAATTGTGGTAGCAAACACTCGCGTAATAAGCATCTATGCCAAGCAAAACAAGCGTTAAAAACAATATAGGTCGGTCAAAATACGGGAAAGCCAGCAAACAAAAAACACCTGAGCCTATTATAAGCAATGCAAGTATTGTCGGGAAATATAAAAACCTGTTTAAATTCCATATTGCTTGCGACGGCTTTATCGCTTCTCCTTGAGGTTGTAAAAACGGAAAATGTTCCTTTAGCCGCCCTTCAAGCTCATTATGTGTTGCCACGGGTACAATGACCGCCTTTTCACCCTTTGCATCTCCGTAACCGCCAATTGATGCGCGCATAGAGTGTTTTTTAAGCAATCTCATAAGCGGTGTCTGTTCAAAGCAAACGTTATTTACCTTTGACTTTTTAAAGGTAATTATTTTACGAACAATTATGCCCGACCTTACCTCTATACCGTGTTCGGAGCTTTTAAGTTTAAAATTAACATTCTTAAAAAAAGATGTCAAAAAAGAAACAGCATACGCAAAAAGCAGAATAATTGTTACCGTGTTTACAATCGGAGGAAAAATACTGTCAAAACGTGACGAAACATTGTTTATTTCATCAAGCAGCATATCCGATATAGCAACTCCCACAAGATCGCTCGCTTTATTTAT
Source organism: uncultured Ruminococcus sp. (assembly GCA_964387615.1). GTDB lineage: Bacteria > Bacillota > Clostridia > Oscillospirales > Acutalibacteraceae > UBA737. Next base: position 5,669 of record CAYLXT010000057.1, on the reverse strand, counting down.
AATCGGCACGCCAACGATTATGCCGGTTGCCGCCGAGGATGTAGTAGCCGCAAGCAAAGCTATATGGTAAGCGGAAAATTTGATAACCGTCTGCTGTTCTTCCCCGTATACGATTTTAAACAGCCTTTTTGCATCATTTTTATACATTTTGAGATTAAAATCGCTTTTTTGCGGTCTGCCTGCCTCGGTATTTACCGAACAATCAACACTGTTAAAAATTAAATCAAAAATATTTTGTTTTAAAGAAATGCTTGAAAGCCGCGATACCTCAATTACAGCACAGGATTTAATTAAAACTCCCCGATTTACTGTTATATAACGGTCATTTACCGTGATGGATATCGCGCGCCAACCAAGTATTGCCATAACGAGCACAAAACCAAATGCCACGAGCTCCAAAGCAAGCAAGCCGTTAATTTCGCCTTTTGTGACATACTGTATAAGAGCGCGTATAAGAGGCAATATCAGAACAAATATATACGGTTTCATAAGCCGCACAATCATTATTGGATGAGCTTTATATGTCGTTTTAATCATCGGGCTTTAACCTCAGATTGTCAAGCAGATAGTCGGCGTTGATGTTTTCAATTTCAGGAATCAAAATCCAACCGCGAGCCGCCTTTAACATAACACATTTCATTTTCATAAGTTGTGACAATGGCGTTGTAAAGCTTTGTGCGAATACAAGGCGTGGAAACGGCATAATGTTTGTTGTTCTGATAATTACACCCTTTGTAATGCTGATAGAATTGTCATCAATCGCAATTTCATAGCTTTTAAAATAAAAGGGTACATAGATAAAGGCAAAAATTAATCCTAATGTCGCAATTATTGCCGCGGGCAGTAAAAACCACAGTGTGAAACGGCTAAAAAAGGCAACAGCTGCACAAAGTGCCGCAAAGGCAAAAATAATACGAATTTGCCACAAAACCCTTGTTTTTTGGGGCATGGTAAAGGTCATATAAACACCTCTTTATTTACTTCTTTATTTTATCCCAATATTCCTTAAAAGATTGTTCGTTTTTATTATCGCCAAATTCATAATACTTTTTGTTTTTTATGTTATCGGGCAAATATTGTTGGTTTACATAATGCATAGGATATAAATGCGGATAAAGATAATGCTGACCCTTTATTTCAGCGTCCTCCCCATCAAAATGCTTGTTTTGTAAATGGCGAGGTATATCGCCGCCAATACCGCGTTCAACATCCTGCATAGCCGCGTTTATTGCGTCGTGAGCAGATACCGATTTTGGACTTGTTGCGACAAGGATTACGGCATTTGCGAGCGGTAATCTTGCTTCGGGTAAGCCTACCGTCATCGCGGTGTCAACAGCCGCCTTAACTATAGGAATTATCTGGGGATACGCGAGTCCGACATCCTCATTGGCGCATACCAACAATCTGCGACAAGCACTTGGCAGATCTCCCGCGGCGAGCAGTCGCGCAAGGTAATAAACAGCAGCGTCAGGGTCTGAGCCTCGCATAGATTTTTGATATGCCGAAACAATATCATAATGCTCGTCGCCCTCGCGGTCATAACGCACCGAATTGCCTGCAAGGGCCTGTTCTACAATATCGTCCGATACTTCGGGTGCGTCGTCATTTAAGGTTAACATAATGCATAGTTCTAATATATTAAGGGCGCGGCGCACATCTCCGCTTGCGGCACGTGCAATTTTGTTGATGCTTTCATCACTCGCCTTGATTTCCTTGCCGTTTTCTTGGCACAAAATACCAATAGCACGTTTTAAAACAACAACAATATCTGCGCTTGAAAGAGTTTTAAACTCAAATACGGTCGAGCGGCTGAGTATTGCGTTATAAACATAAAAATACGGATTTTCGGTAGTAGATGCAATAAGCGTTATATCGCCGTTTTCAATATAAGATAACAATATTTGCTGTTGCTTTTTATTAAAATACTGAATCTCATCAAGGTATAAAAGTATACCGCTTGCGGCATCCATAGTGCCGATTTCACCTATTATTTCTTTAATATCGGCGGTAGAAGCAGTTGTGGCATTAAGATAACACAGCTTTTTACCCGTTTGTGACGCAATAATTTTCGCAACAGTGGTCTTGCCCACGCCCGACGGACCGTAAAAAATAAGATTTGGTATATCGCCTGATTCTATAATCTTGCGTAATATTTTACCCTCTCCTAAAAGATGGCGCTGACCTGCAACCTCATTAATGCTTTGCGGTCTTATTCTATCTGCAAGCGGCGTTTTCATAACATACCACTCCTTAAACCATTAGTAATATTATTTTACATTAAAATTTATTCTTTTTCAACCGTAAAACACATAATGATTATAGTAAATGATAATTATTATGGGTGAAAATATGAAAAAAACGGTTTTTATTAAAAATGCGGCAATACTTACCGTGTCTTCCCTCCTGTTGCGGTTTGCCGGTATTATATTCAAAGTCTGGCTCGCCGCCAAAATAGGCTCCGAAGGAATAGGGCTATATCAACTCGTTTTTTCGGTATATATGTTTGCGGCAACCTTTGCCACGAGCGGTATCTGTACCGCTGTAACGCGGCTTGTCAGCGAAGAACTGGTTGTCGGAAGCACGGCAGGTGTTAAACGAATTGTTTTACGCTGTATAGAACTATCGCTTGCAATAGCCGCAGTTACAATAGTTGTTTTGTTTTTTGGAGCCGATTTTATCGCAACAAGACTGTTACGCGATACCCGTGCGGCACTGTCACTTAAAATACTCGGTTTTTCGCTGCCGTTTATGGGCGTTTGTAGTTGTATCAAGGGCTATTTTATAGCTCGGCGCAAGGCTACGCCCTCTTCTGTGTCACAACTGCTTGAACAGGCGGTTCGCATCGGTATAATAATATGGCTGCTAAGTCGCTATAACAGCTTGGGGCTTGAATACGCCTGCGCCGCTATACTGCTGGGCGATACGGTGGCAGAAGCAGTTTCTTGCCTTTATGTTTATATTCTCTATCGCATAGATATCGGTAAACTAAAAATTTCTTCTCCCCTTGCTCGTAAACCCTATAAATTACTCACTGCCATATCACATATAGCGCTACCCATTACCTCGGGCAGATATTTAAACTCGTTGCTTCGTATGATAGAAAATATTTTAGTTCCGATTTGTCTTACAAATGGTATCGCAGGCGGCAACGGTATATCACTTTTTGGTATGATAAAGGGTATGGCGCTACCGATTTTGTTTTTTCCGTCAACACTGCTGAATACTCTGTCTACCCTTTTAATACCCGAAATGTCTGAAGCGGCAGTGCGCGGCAGAATGGGGGTTGTGCGCAGTATATCTTACCGAATTATAAAAATTACAAGTCTTGTAGCGATTGTTTTTTCAGCGCTATTTTTGGTAGGCGGCAGACAAATGGGTGTTTTGATTTATGGAGACAGTGATGTCGGATTTTTGCTTTGCGCGTTATCACCTATAGTGCCTTTTATGTATTTAGATGCCGTATCTGACGGTATCCTAAAGGGTCTTGACCAGCAAAAATTTACCTTTCGCACAAGTGTTGGTGATTCTGCCATAAGAATTGTGCTGATACTGTTATTTTTAAAACGGTGGGGCATTTACGGCTTTATTGGTATTATGTATTTTTCAAATCTGCTTACCTGTGTTTTAAACACAAAAAGGCTCATAAAGGTAAGCGGACTGAAAATAAACCTTCTGCAAACCTTTGTTTTGCCTACCTGTGGTGCTTTTTCGCTTTGTATTATGATAAATCTATTGCTCAAATCATTTTTTACTCTGCCAAATTTGGTTTACATAATAACTTTTTGCGTGATTTGCATTACATTATATCTGATATACTTATTTTTACTGGGTATCGTTGACCACGATGATATAAAATTTATAAGGCAAAAATAAAAAGGAGGGATTGCGAGTCTTATCTAATGGAAGTCTCACAATCCCTCCTTATATTTTTATTTTTCTCGCGATAAACTCCGACAAAAAAACTAAAATTAAATCCTTTGCCAAAAAAGGTAAAGATGCAGTTATAAGTCCTGTCCAAATGTTATTTCCCGACACAATACAAAACTGTATTACGCCCACTGCGTGACAAAGTAAAACCGACAGTATCATAATAAAAATTTTCAAAGGCTTTTTGTATATTTTTTTTGAAATTCCGCATAAAGCGGCGATAACTAAAAACCCCCATAAAAAGCCGCCCGATACACCAAACAACACTCCAAGTCCACCCGTAAATGATGAAAATACAGGCAGACCCGTAGCACCTATGAAGATATATGCCGCAACCGCCGCCACGCCCCATTTAGCGCCAAGGCAAAATCCCGCCAGGCACACAGCAAATATTTGAAGTGTCAGATTTATACCAAATGGTGTAAAAACACTAATCCATGCCGATGCGGCTATGAGCGCCGTGAAAATTGCAGTTAAAGATACATTTTTTATGTTTATCTTTTTCATACCGCAAATTGCTCCATACCGATAATTTGTATCTCTCCGTGCGAGAGTCTTTCTGTCTTTTCTCCGCTTTTTACAATTAAATTCGCATCGTCATCTATACCAACAACTTTTGCCTTATAGATCTTGCCGTCTTTTGTGTATGTAATATCTTTGTCGGTAAGAAAAGACCTTTGCTGATATTCTCTTATAAATTCTTTTTCATTTAAATTTTGATAAAAATCAAAGAATTTATTTGCAAATTCTGCTATAATTTGCTCTTTTTTACGGTTTTTGAACAAAACTTTGCTGTTTTTGTTAAAAACGCTATCCGCCAGCGGCAGATAATCAGGAAAGTCGCCTTTTGGCGCAAATAGATTGATACCTACACCTAAAACTGCGTATTTTAAACCACCGTCGGCGGCAAATCCGCCTTCGGTTAAGATTCCACATACTTTTTTGTTATTTATATAAACGTCGTTAACCCACTTTATTTCGCATTTTTTGCCCGATACAGCTTCAATCGCTCGGGCGGCGGCAACAGCGGCGGCAACGGTTATAAAAAGGGTATCTTCGGCGTGGATTTTCGGTCTTAAAACCACCGAAAAATATACTCCTCCGCGTTTTGACAAAAACGTTCTGCCAAGGCGCCCTTTGCCTGCGGTTTGCTCCGCTGCCACAACGGTAATGCCCTCATTGCATCCGCCAATCGCAAGATTTTTTGCCACTGTATTGGTCGAATCAACGCAATTAAAACTGTTAACTTTTATATGTTTTGTTTTTGCTTCTATTCTTTTTGCGCTTAACTTCACTTTTATTTCCTGCTTTTTATATTATTAATTAAATAATATCATTTTTTTATATCAGTTTCAATCCTTTTATTGTGCTAATGTACCGTCAGAATATATCGCGGGCTGGTCAATTGAAGTGGACATAGTACCGAGCCAACTGACCGTAAAGTTTTGCGGGTCATTTTGATTGAATGTAATAACCCTGCCGCCACGACACACCTCATCACTGTAACATCCCGTAGAAAGCTTGCCCGCAAAGCCAAGCAGCACGCCCTTATACGAGCCAATAAAATTTGTTTGGTGTTCGTGCCCGAAAATTACCGCCTTTATATCACCCTGCTTTAAAATAGCGTCAAACATTCCTCTGTCGTTTTGCGGCGCTGTGGTGTGTAAGAAGCTTTTTGCTACGGTTGTACCGTTTTCGCAAACGTAATTCTGAACGCCTTTACCACTTTGGTTTGTAACTCC
>CAYLXT010000056.1:0-8481 GCA_964387615.1 uncultured Ruminococcus sp. | reverse complement strand
GCTACGGTACGGGCTACTGCCAAGGTTTTTAAAATAAGTAAATCTACCGTACATAAAGATGTTACCGAGCGACTTTTGCATATTAATCGTGAACTTCATAAACAGGTAAACGAAGTGTTGCAAAAAAATAAAAATGAGCGGCATATTCGCGGGGGGCTTGCAACGCGACGTAAGTATAAAGGAGAATGACATTATATATACATATATAATACATATTAACAGGTGTTTTTTTTATTTTGTGGAAAAAACACCTGTTTTTTGTGTTTAAAAACCACATTTGCAAAGAAAAATCCATAAAAAATAAACAAAAGCGGTTAAAAAATCTTTGTTTTTCTTTATTTTTTCTTTATTTTTGTGGTTTTTGTATTGACTTTTATGTGGTTTTGGTGTAAGATTAAGATAATCTGTAAAGTGAGGTATTGCCTTATGCCATACACATATACAAAAAATATAGAAAAATCGCCTCGCATACAGCGACTAATTGATCATCTTTATGCGAAGATGCCCGAGATAGAGGCTGACCGTGCGGTATTGATTACCGAAAGCTATAAAGCTACCGAAGGACAACCCATAGTGTTGCGCAGGGCAAAAGCGTTTGCGCATATACTTGAGAATTTGCCAATTACAATTCGTCCTGAAGAATTAATTGTTGGCAGCAACTCTAAAGCACCGCGTGGATGTCAGGTGTTTCCTGAGTATTCTTATGAGTGGTTAGAAGCCGAATTTGATACAGTCGCTACAAGAAGCGCTGACCCGTTTTATATATCAGAAGAAACCAAGACAAAGCTTCGTGAGGTTTATCCTTATTGGAAGGGTAAGACCACAAGTGAACTTGCTACGGCGTATATGTCGCCTGAAGCGCTAAGTGCAATAGAGCACAATATATTCACCGTTGGCAACTATTTTTATAATGGTATTGGTCATTTCACGGTTGACTATGGCAAGGTTCTTGCGATTGGTTATAAAGGTATTATTGCTGAAGCACAGCAGGCGCTTGAAAAACTTGATGTAGCTGATGCTGACTATGCTTCTCGCAGTGCGTTTTTGCAGGCGGTAATAATCAGTTGTGAAGCGGTTATAAACTATGCCGACCGCTATGCAACACTTGCTAAACAAATGGCTGCCAATGAGGCTGATATTAATCGCCGTGAGGAACTTTTAAGGATTGCCGCAAACTGTGCGAGAGTTCCACGTTATGGTGCCGAAGGTTTTTATGAGGCCTGTCAGTCCTTCTGGTTTGTGCAGATGCTTTTGCAGGTTGAATCAAGCGGACACTCAATATCTCCGGGTCGCTTTGACCAATATATGAATCCTTATTTTGAAAAGGATTTGTCGGACGGCAAAATTACTCGCGAGTTTGCGCAGGAACTTATTGATTGTATCTGGGTAAAGCTTAACGATCTTAACAAAGTTCGTGATGCCGCTTCTGCCGAAGGTTTTGCAGGCTACAGTTTGTTCCAGAACCTTATTGCAGGCGGTCAGGATAAATACGGTAACGATGCTACAAACGACGTATCGTTTATGTGCATAAACGCAACGCTTCACGTAATGTTGCCAATGCCTTCATTCTCGGTTCGTGTTTGGAACGGTAGCCCTCACGAATTCTTACTTCGTGCGGCAGAGGTTACGCGAACAGGTGTAGGTTTGCCTGCTTACTATAATGACGAAGTGATTATTCCTTCGCTTATGAGTCGCGGTGTAACGCTTGAAGATGCGCGAAATTATAACATAATCGGTTGTGTTGAGCCACAGGCTCCTGCAAAGACTGATGGTTGGCACGACGCCGCATTCTTTAATATGTGTCGCCCACTTGAGCTTGTCTTTTCTAACGGTGTTGATAAGGGAGTGCAGGTAGGTCTTAGAACAGGCGAGCTTCACGAATTTACCACATTTGAAAAGTTCTATGACGCTTATAAGGCGCAAATGAACTACTTTATAAAACTTCTTGTAAACGCAGATAACGCCATTGATATGGCGCACGCACGTAGATGCCCACTGCCGTATCAGTCTTGTATGATTGAGGATTGCATCGGTCGTGGCAAGAGCCTTCAGGAAGGCGGCGCGGTTTACAATTTTACGGGCCCGCAGGGCTTTGGTATAGCTAATATGACTGATGCCTTGCTTGCTGTTAAGACACTTGTATATGACAAAAAAGTTTTAAAACTTTGTGAGCTTAAGGCGGCGCTTGATAATAATTTTGGGCTTGATATGGACGATGCCACCGCCGAAAGACTTACAAAAACAGTTGCTAAAAAGTTGGTGGCTGATGGCAAGACACTTACTGAAGAAGATATTAAATCAATCTACCTTGCCGTATCTAAAAATCCTGCAAGTGAAGAAGATAAAAAGCGTTATGGTGAGATACTTAAAATGATCGAGGAATTACCCAAATACGGTAACGACCTACCCGATGTTGATGCCTTTGCGCGTGACGTAGCTTACACATATACCAAGCCCCTTGAAAATTACAAAAACCCACGTGGCGGTATGTTCCAGGCAGGTCTTTATCCCGTATCGGCAAATGTTCCACTGGGCGCACAAACGGGTGCCACACCTGATGGCAGAGCGGCATACACACCTATTGCTGACGGTGTTGGTCCTGCGGCAGGCAGAGATATCAAGGGTCCGACGGCATCGGCTAACTCGGTGGCAAAGCTTGACCATTTTATCGCATCAAACGGAACGCTCTTTAATATGAAATTCCATCCGAGCGCATTAGCAGGTCCCGGTGGTCTTGAGAGTTTTGTTGCATTGGTACGAGGTTTCTTTGACCAGAAGGGTATGCATATGCAGTTTAACGTTGTAAGTCGCGAAACACTGCGCGATGCGCAAAACAACCCCGAAAAATATAAATCCTTGGTGGTGCGCGTTGCGGGTTACAGCGCATTGTTTACAACGCTTTCACGTTCACTTCAGGACGACATTATAAGTCGTACCGAGCAGGGAGGTTTCTGATGTCGGATAATCTTTCTGTGAGGGGAAGAATCTTTGACATTCAACGCTTTTCAACCCATGACGGACCTGGAATTCGCACAATAGTCTTTTTAAAAGGCTGTGCGCTAAGGTGCCGTTGGTGCTGTAATCCCGAGTCGCAATCTTACGAGATTGAAACCATGATACAAAACGGCAAACCTAAAATAATGGGTCGTGATGTTACGGTAGAAGAGGTCTTAAAAGAGGTAATACAAGACAGACCTTACTACAACCGTTCGGGCGGAGGCATAACCCTTTCGGGTGGCGAAAGTCTTTTGCAGCCTGACTTTGCGGTGGCGTTGCTTAAAGCGTGTAAAGAAAACGGCATTAATACCGCGATAGAAACCACGGGTATAGCGCACTCGGATGTTATTAAAAGATTTTTACCTTATTTGGATACAGTGCTTATGGATATCAAGCACATAAACAGTGATAAACACAAAGAATTCACCAATCAACCAAACGAGCGAATTCTTGAAAATGCCAAGCTGATTGCAAGCGAGGCTAAAAAAATGATTGTCAGAGTTCCGGTAATACCTACCTTTAACGATACGGTAGCCGAAATTGCGGAGATTGCCGCTTTTACTGCGGAGTTACCCAATGTTGATGAAATTCACTTATTACCGTATCACAATATGGGACGTGATAAATATACGGGACTTGGTCGTGAATACGGTATGGGTGATGTGAAATCACCCACAAACGAATTGATGCAGGTACTAAAACAAACGGCAGTGCAATTCGGACTGAAAGTACAGATAGGAGGTTAGAATATGCAGTTTGATAATGATAAGACACGTATTATACAAGAGCTTGTCCCCGGCAAACAGATAACGCTTGCGCATATAATTGCTAACCCCGATGAAATACTTTATAAAAAATTAGGTCTTAATCCTGCTGAAGAGCACAAGGGTGCTATTGGTATTCTTACTGTATCACCGAGCGAAACGGCAATTATCGCAGGCGATATCGCAATCAAATCATCGGGCGCAACGCTCGGGTTTGTAGATCGATTCAGTGGCACGGTAATTCTGACCGGTACGGTGTCTGAGGTTGAGGCATCACTCTCTGCCATAACCGAATATGTACAGAATAAATTAGGCTTCACAGTTTGTGAAGTGACCAAGACCTGATGAAAAAACTGATACTTATGGGGCGGAGTGGGGTAGGAAAGACCACCCTTACACAAGCGCTCAGAGGCGAAAAAACACACTATCACAAAACGCAGTATATAAATTACGACGATTTTCTGATAGACACACCGGGCGAATATGCCGAAAATCACGATCTTGGCGCGGCACTTTGTCTTTACGCTTATGAGGCTGATATTGTGGCACTGCTCATGGCGGCAGACGAACAATATTCGCTTTTTCCCCCCAATATTACCTGTATGGTAAACCGCGAGGTTATAGGTATTGTGACCAAGTGCGATAAGGCAGATCCGACACAGGCGGAGAGTTGGTTGCGGCTTTCGGGGTGTGAAACGGTGTTTTATGTGGATTCTAAAACAGGAACGGGCATAAACAAAGTTCTTGATTACCTAAAAAACCACACAAAACCACATAAATAATACAAAAACCAAAAATTTTATCTTTTTTATGTTGACTTTACCGCTTTTTGGTGGTATTATCATAATGACTTAAAAGCAAATTTTAATAATAAGGAGAAAAAATCATGGTAAACGAGTATGAAATCAAAAAACAAATATGCGACATCGGTAAGCGTATTTATGATCAAGGAATGGTTGCTGCTAATGACGGTAATATTTCTGTAAAGCTTAACGATAACGAATTTCTTTGCACACCTACAGGTGTTAGTAAGGGCTTTATGACTCCTGAATACATTTGCAAGGTTGACCGCGACGGTAAGGTTCTTCAGGCTAACAAGGGCTTCAAGCCTTCATCTGAAATCAAAATGCACATGCGTGTATATAAAGAGCGTCCCGATGTTAACTCGGTAGTTCACGCTCATCCTATGTACGCAACAGGCTTTGCTATCGCAGGCATTCCGCTAACACAGCCTATTATGCCAGAAGCTGTAATCGCTCTTGGTTGCGTTCCAATTGCTGAATACGGCACACCCTCTACCGAAGAAATTCCTGATGCAGTTTCAAAGTATTTGCAGTCATTTGATGCGGTACTTCTTGAGAATCACGGCGCTCTTACATTCTCTGATTCACTTCTTAATGCATATCACAAGATGGAATCTGTAGAATTTTATGCAAAACTTCTCTACATCTCTAAGCAGCTCGGTGGCGCTAAAGAGCTTTCTGAATCACAGGTTCAGCGTCTTTATGAAATCCGTCGTCAGTTTGGTCTCAAGGGTAAGCATCCTGCAGATCTCTGCCCCAACGCTAAGGCAGGTCAGCCTAGCTGTCACGGTTGCGGCGGCAACTGCACTTGTGGTAAGGGTGACGCTGATATGGTTGCTGAAATCACAAAGCGCGTACTCGCACAGCTTGGTAAATAAATATGAATGAACAGGCCATGCAATCCATTGTTGATGCAGTGGTAAGCAAAATCAAACCTCAGAATGATATAACGCTAAGCACGGCGCAAGCGCTTGCTAAAAAAATAAGAACACGTGCCGAGCAAATGGGAGTTAAGGCGGTCGTTGCAATATCTAACAGAGCCGCTCATCCGGTTCTGGTGGAATGCATGGACGACGCATATATTGCAAGCTATGATATAGCGGTGCAAAAGGCATTTACGGTAGTATCCCTTAAAATGTCAACAAGTACACTAAAGCCACTAGCCCAGCCCGGTCGTTCGCTTTACGGAATACAGTTTACCAATCAGGGTAAAATTGTTATTTTCGGTGGCGGCGAGCCGCTAAAAAACGATAAGGGTGAAATAATAGGCGGCATTGGTGTAAGTGGCGGCAGTGAAGAGCAGGACACGGCTCTTGCCGCTTTTGGTAAAGAAATTTTTGAGAAAGGAACGTATCTATAATGGATATAAACTCTTCCAACATAGAGCAGATTGTACGTCAGGTACTTGACAGTATGAACGGCAAAACAGCCATTGCTCCCGCTGCGGCAGGCGCAATACCTGCAACTGCAAAGGTTGCAATGCTTACAGGTCTTGAAAAAATCGAGATTAAAGAATATCCGATGCCCATAGTTGGTGATGACGATATTCTCGTTCGGGTTGAAGGCTGTGGTGTTTGCGGTACAGATGCTCATGAATACAAACGCGACCCATTTGGTCTTATCCCGGTAGCACTTGGTCACGAGGGTACAGGCGAAATCGTAAAAATGGGTAAAAACGTAAAGGTCGATTCAGCGGGCAAACCGCTTAATATTGGTGACAAGGTAGTTACTTGTATGATATTCAAGGATAACCCTGATATCACAATATTTGACCTAAATAAGCAAAACGTTGGCGGCGCAGATGTTTATGGTCTGCTTCCCGATGATGACATTCATCTTAACGGCTGGTTCAGTGATTACATTCTCGTTCGCGGTGGTTCTACAATATTTAACGTAAGTGATTTGGATCTTGATTCCAGAATTCTTATTGAACCCTGCGCAGTTCTTATCCACGCGGTTGAGCGCGCTAAGACAACAGGCATACTTCGTTTTAACAGCCGTGTTGTAGTACAGGGTTGTGGACCAATAGGTCTTATCTGTATTGCGGTTCTTCGTACAATGGGTATTGAAAACATTGTTGCTGTAGACGGCGAAGACAAGCGTCTTGCATTCGCTAAAGAAATGGGCGCAAATGCAGTTGTTAACTTTAAAAACCACAGCGGTATTGAGGCTCTGGCCGGCGGCGTTAAAGATGCTTTTGGCGGCTATCTTGCAGATTTTGCTTTTCAGTGTACGGGTTCACCCGTAGCGCACAGCAATATTTATAAGTTTATCCGCAACGGCGGCGGTCTTTGCGAACTGGGCTTCTTTATCAATGGCGGCGATGCAACCATCAATCCGCACTTTGATATCTGCTCAAAAGAAATCACAACGGTTGGTTCTTGGGTTTACACCCTTCGCGATTACGCAACCACATTTGATTTCCTCAAACGTGCAAAGGGAATAGGACTCCCAATTGAAAAGCTCATCACTCACAAATATCCCCTTGAACAGATTGACGATGCATTTAAGACCAATCTTAAAATGGAAGGTCTTAAAATTGCCGTTGTTAATAAATAAGGAGAAAGCCTATGAGTATGGCAACAGGTATTCTTGAGGTGTTCGGTCTTGTGGCGGCGTTTGTTGCTTGCGATGCAGGCTGCAAGGCGGCAGACGTAACGGTTGAAAATTTTGACAAAAACAAGCCCGGAAACGCTGATGAATTGGAGGTTCCGCTCATTGTAGCGATAAAGTTTCGTGGTTCGGTTGATGCAGTAGAAGCTGCTATGGCAGCGGCTAAAATTGCAGCAGAAAACGTGACAGGTGTGGTTGCAAGCCACATTATTACAAGAACCGAAGAACAAACAGAGCCTATGTTAAAGTTAAACGCTTTTGATAAAAACTAACTTTCGGAGGATGCAATTATGAAAGAAGCACTTGGTATGGTAGAAACCCGCGGTCTTACAGCTGCTATCGAAGCTGCTGATGCAATGGTTAAGGCTGCAGAAGTAACACTCATCGGCACCGAAAAAATCGGTTCTGGACTCGTATCTGTAATGGTACGCGGCGACGTAGGCGCTGTTAAGGCTGCTGTTGAAGCAGGTTCTGCAAACGCTTCACGCCTTGGCGAACTCGTAGCAGTACACGTAATCCCAAGACCCCACGCTGATGTAGAAAAAATACTTCCTAAATTCTGATTTTTAAGGGGTAGTTATACATGAAGTCTATAGGACTTATAGAGGTTTCGGGCGTAACAGCAGCTGTTGATTGTCTTGATATTATGTGCAAATCAGCTGATGTTGAGTTCGTAACCTGGGAGCGTAAGTTAGGCGGCAGACTTGTAACCGTTGTGGTTGAAGGTCAGGTATCTGCAGTAACCGCTGCGGTTGAAAATGCGATGGCAAACGCCATAAAGCGACCTGTATCACACGCAGTCATAGCAAGCCCTCACGAAGAGGTGCAACGCCTGCTTGAGCTTAGCGCTTCACGGATAAAAAAGAAGGTAGGTACTGAAAAATGAGTACAACCAAAACAACAAGCAAATCAACTGCTAATACAACAACTGCAAAATCGGCAGCGACAAAAACCGCTCCCGTAGCAGAACCTGTAAAGAAGGAGGTTAAAAAGATGGCACTCGAAGCATTAGGTATGGTAGAAACCCGTGGTCTTGTAGCTGCAATCGAAGCTGCTGATGCAATGGTAAAGGCTGCCAACGTAGAGCTTATCGGTACAGAAAAAATAGGTTCAGGCCTTGTATCTGTAATGGTACGCGGCGACGTAGGCGCTGTTAAAGCTGCTGTTGAAGCAGGTTCTTCATCTGCTACTTCTTTGGGTGAGGTTATCGCAACACACGTTATTCCGAGACCTCACAACGATGTGGAGAAAATTCTTCCCACACTTAAATAATTTTGTATTAAATTTTATTTAATAAATTAAAA
>CAYLXT010000055.1:0-8744 GCA_964387615.1 uncultured Ruminococcus sp. | reverse complement strand
ATCTTTTAACCGTGTCGGTTTGCGTTTAGATAAGTTCATATTATCACCGAAAATATTGTAGTATAAATATTATATAATACAATGTAAAAAAATAAACCATCTATGCAAATTTAGTTTTGCAAGGTGGTTTATTTGTTGTTATCTTTATTAAACTCTGATATCACTCTTTGTATAGTTTCAATCTGTGTTTCATTAAGATTTGATACATCTATTGTTTTACTTTTTTTCACACCGAGTAAATAATCTGTAGTTACAGCAAAATATTCTGCTATGTGTATCAGTGTATCAAAAGTAGGATAACCTATACCATTTTCGTATTTGCTAACAACTGCTTTTGATAATCCTATACGCGATCCTAATTCCTCTTGTGTTAGATTGTGGTTTTTGCGTAGTTGTTTTAATACTGAGCCGAAATCACACACATTCATTTTATCACCGCCTTTTGTTATTATATATTAAAAGCGGTTTCCTATTCATTGAATATTGTCAATGAATTGTTGATTTTTGTCAATTGTTGTGCTATACTTTTAACACAATTATAGAATTGGGTGTTAAAACGATGATTAAAAAATATAGCGTTGAACTTGAAGGACAATTAGAATTTTATGAACAATATTTAAAAGTTATCAATCCTGATTTGACCTACGAAGATATTTTTCGCAATAATACAGATGGAATTTTAAACGGCAATTTACTTGAATTCAAGTTAAATATAACCGACCTTAATGCTTGTTTGTTTCAAGCAATAAAGTATCTTTCTGCTATGAGAATAAAGGGAGAACCGATACCTGCAAACATTTTGTTGGTTTCCTTGAACACCGCAACAATTTATGTATATCATTCGGCAGATTACTTAAATCATATTGAAAAAGTTTATGTTGGCGGTGCATCTAAAAAGAATGTAGGATTTTTTGCTAATGACTATATTTCAAAACTGAAATATGCTGAAAACCAAACAGACGAATTTTCTTTAATTCAGTTGCTAAAAGAAAACAACTATACAAAGATAAATATTGATGAAAACTGTATTGTTGGTTGGGCGGAAAAATACTATCGTGAAAACCCACAAGCAAGAAAATCTGATTTTATCGGCGATAGTACGGGAAAGGTTAAAATTATCGGTGAAATTAGAGAACCGAACAAATTCAGGGATTATATTTACGCTTATGCAGGAAAAGACAATGTTCGTTTCCAATATCTTATGGACAAATTAAATGATACTCTTCAAAAGAAAAATTTAGGTGCTTTTTACACCCCCGAACCTTATGTAGATAAATCTATTGAGTTGGTTAGAAAAGCAATCGCAAGAGTACCACAAGGTAATGATTATATTATTTTAGATCGTTGTGCAGGAACAGGAAACCTTGAAAAAAGATTGACCGATGAAGAACTTTCCCATTGCATTGTATCAACTATTGAATATTATGAATACAAGGTATTGTTGGAGTTGTTGGGTAGTAAAGTTCGTTATATTATTCCACCCACGGAAAAGGAAGATACATTTAATATGGGTCTTGTTCGTGGTGCTGATGCTTTGTCAGAAGAATACATAAATAATCCTGTAATTAAGCAGTATATAAATAATCCAAACTGTACCGTTATTCTATTTGAAAATCCCCCTTATGCTGAAACCACTTCATTAGAACATCAGCGAACAAAACAATCAGCGACTTCATCAGCTTGGAAGAACACCTTTGTTGTTAAGGAAATGAAAAAGGAAGTTAAAGGTGCTGTTTCTAACGATTTAGGAAATGCTTTTATTTGGTCTGCTTTTAAGTATTATTTAAGACAACCGACCGATAGTTATATTGTTTATTCTCCCGTTAAATATTGGAAATCGCAACATTTAATAAACAAAGAATTTATTAAAGGGTTTGCTTTTAATCGCAGACATTTTCATACAAATATTGATGCTTGTATAATGTGTGCTTTATGGTCTAATGTAGATAAAGATGTTACTTCATTAAAAATTACGGGATATGATATTTTAAATAATAATCAATTAAGTTCTCCTATTGATTTATCTGTCAATAGAGTTTATGAGTTGTTTAGCACAAGATATTATAATAAAGATAGTTTTGATGATGCGACTTTTGACGGTATTTTAACGGGTCTTAATGGTTTGGAAGCAGAAGACGGTGTAAAATGCCGAATTAAACCGTTATATTCAAAAGATATGTTGGGTTATTTGGTTGCAGATAGTGTTGGTTTTGATAATCCTGATGCGAAATCAAGTTTGTTGGTTGCAGGCAGATACAACGGAAACGGTTGCTACATTAGAAAGGATGATTACCTTAACAAACTTCCTATGTTCTGTGCGAGTAGATATATAACATATAATAGAGAATGGACTGAAAGAGCGAGAATAATGAAATCGGCAGACGGTGCAGACAAGTTCTTTGCTGATGTTCAAAGCGGAAAGTTAAAGCAATATCTATTAAAGTGTCTTGTATTTACTTGTTTTGAAATGCAAAACCATATGAGAAGTTTTAAGGGTACAGATAATCGTTTTTATAGAAACGAACTGTGTCTTGATACTACAAATGGCGATACATTAGCAAGCTTGGAATTAAAAAATCTTAATGTTTCTATTAAAGAAAAAGAACTTTTTGACATATGGGAAACTATATTAAGGTGGGCTAAGAAAACAAAAAATTACAACAACGAATTAACTTATGGCGTTTATCAAATTTTTGCCGAACTTAACACAACAACAAAAGATGAAGAAACAGGAAAAGAAAAACCGGATTACCCCGAGCTTTATGGTGCATTAAAAACACTAAAACAAAAAGTAAAAGAGTATTATAATAGCGAAATAGTTCCAACTTTGTTTGAGTACGAGTTCTTAAAATAATTTTATATAGTACAAAGGCTTGAGGTTAAACCTCAAGCCTTGTATTTTTTATTCAGCTTTTGCTTCCATTATAGCGCGGAAGTCGTCGCCTGAAATCTTTTCATTTTCAAAGAGGATTTTTGCAACCTCATGCAGTTTTGGCATTGCGCCCTTTAAGAGCTCTATTGCCTTTTCGTACTGCTTCATAACGACAGTTTCTATTTCATCATCAATTGTAGCAGCGGTTTTTTCGGAGTAGTTAGGTGTTGACGAGAAATCACGGCCTAAGAACACCTCGTTATTATCGTCGCCGTAAACCACAAGGCCTAATTTGTCGCTCATACCAAAGCGTGTAACCATTTTACGTGCAAGCTCAGTAGCGCGCTGAATATCGTTTGAAGCGCCTGTGCAAACGTCGTCCTGGGTTAGCTGTTCTGCCGCACGACCGCCAAGAAGTGAGCAAATCTGCTCTAAAATCTGATTTTTGCTTGTGTGACCCTTTTCTTCGGTAGGCAGATACATTGTATAGCCTGCCGCCATACCGCGAGGAATAATAGAAATCTGGTGCACGGGGTCCTGTGTCGGCAAGAAATATGATACAATAGCGTGACCTGCCTCGTGGTAAGACGTTACCATCTTATCCTTTTCGCGAACCTTGTGCGATTTCTTTTCGGTACCCATTACAACCTTAATGGTAGCCTCTTCAATTTCTTCCTGTGTAATTGCCTTTTTGCCGTGACGAACAGCAAGTAAAGCCGCCTCGTTAAGCAGGTTTTCAAGGTCGGCACCCGTAAAGCCTGATGTAGATTTTGCAATGGTTGCGAGGTTTACGTCAGGACCCAGTGGCTTGCCGCGTGAGTGAACCTTTAGTATCTCTTCCCTACCCTTTACATCGGGGTAGTTTACGGTAATCTGACGATCAAATCGACCCGGTCTGAGCAGTGCCTTATCAAGAATATCGGGGCGGTTGGTTGCCGCCATAACGATAACACCCTCGTTTGCGCCAAAGCCGTCCATTTCAACAAGCAATTGGTTGAGTGTTTGCTCACGCTCGTCGTGACCGCCGCCAAGACCTGCGCCACGCTGACGACCAACGGCATCAATTTCGTCTATAAAGATAATTGCAGGGGCATTTTTCTTTGCTTCGCCAAACAAATCACGCACACGTGACGCGCCCACACCAACAAACATTTCAACAAAGTCAGAACCCGATATTGAGAAAAACGGCACGCCTGCTTCACCTGCAACTGCACGAGCAAGCAAGGTTTTACCCGTTCCGGGAGGGCCTACAAGCAGCACACCCTTTGGAATACGTGCACCCAATTCGTTAAACTTTTTGGGGTCTTTAAGGAAATCGACAATCTCTTTCATTTCCTCTTTTTCTTCATCGGCGCCCGCAACATCGGCAAAGGTGGTCTTTTTACGTCCGTCGTCCTTGCGAACCTTTGCCTTACCAAAGCCCATGGTTTTGTCGGCGCCCATTGAGGCATTCATCTTTTTCATAAAGAGTATGCCAAGGAAGACCATTACGCCTATAATTATCACCTGTGGTATCATTGCCACAAGCCACGAGCTTTGACCACCCTTGATATAATCATATTTTATTGTGTTATCGGTACCTGCGTTTTCTTTATTTATAGCGTCAACCGCATCATCAATGTCGTTATAAAACAGCGACGCGTCAGCCACGGTATAGCGATAGGTTTTTCCGTCCTCGCGAAGCGTGTAGCTTAAATCACCACTATAAAGATTTAACTTAAACTCTGACACCTTATTGTTTTCAATAAGCTCTACGATTTCATAATACTTTTTTGTTTCGGTTGTGTTTGCCACCTTTGTCGCTACAAAAAACGAAGTCGCTAACACAACGGGTATTAAAATAATCAGTAGTATGTTTTTGATGTTCTTTTTCAAAATTTGTTACTCACCTTTCAATTATTCACCGCCGTAAACCGAGGGGTCAAGTATGCCCACATAGGGTAAATTTCTGTATTTTTCGTTATAATCAAGGCCATAGCCTATAACAAACTCGTCAGGTATTGTTTTACCAACGTAATCAGCCTTGATATCGGCTCTGCGATTTGCAGGTTTATCAAGCAATGTGCAAATTTTTATGCTGTTAGCATTTCTGCCCATAAGCACACCGCTTAAATACGAGAGTGTTACGCCCGAGTCTAAAATATCCTCAACTATAAGTATGTCCATACCGTCGGGATCTATATCAAGGTCTTTTTTAAATTTTACCACGCCTGTAGTTTTTGTTCCGCTGTAAGAGGAAACCGCGATAAAATCTATAGTGCAGTCGCACTTAATTTCACGAAGCAGATCGCCCATAAAAACCACCGCGCCTTTAAGCACGCTTACCACAAGCAGTTTTTTACCCTGATAATCTCGTGTTATCTGTTCGCCAAGGCGTTTGCATATCTGCTTTAATTCATCTTCAGAAACTAAAATAGTTTTAACATCCTTCTCCATTTCAATTGTCCCCCAAAAAAGATTTTTCCACATTGATTTTATATATTTTTTGACTTGACTCGTCCGCGGCACATCGGTCTGCAACACCGATTTTATGTATCCAGACTATGCCTTCGTCATCCGCAAGCACAGGCCAGCTGTCACGTTCGTTGGTTGGAATTTTATATTCGCAAAAAAGCTTTTTAAGCGTTTTGGTACAATTTTTATTTTTAAGTCGAATTGTGTCAGCCGCTATTCTTTGCCGCAATACCAATTTTCCTATTATTTTATCACAGTCAAGTATATTTTTTAATAATAAATTATGAACTTTTTCACAATTTTCAAACAAATCGTTATCCGTCTGCTTTATATCCACCTTAAATGTTACCTTTTGCGATTGTTCTTTTGCAGATGCGAATTTTAAAATACCGTTATCATACTCGGCAGTCATATCGCCCGAAAGGCTTATTTTGCCCCCGACCATACAAATATTGTAAATTCGGTTAAGGTGTAAATTATCCGCTTTTATACCGGAAACTTCACACTGCTTTGCAATAACCCGCTTTGCAATGGCAGGATGCAGGCTTCTTATTTCATCAGCCGATAAAACGCCATCGCGACACAGCTCATTATACTGTTTTTTTACCACTCTGTTTATAAAATCTTCATCCTCGCGTAAAGAAGATGTCATACGAATAACAGCATTTTCTACCGATTCATTAAAGGATTTTAAAACGGGTACCACATTATGACGTATTTTATTGCGGGTATACTCATCAGATAGATTCGTGCTGTCGGTTACGAATTCTATACCGTTTTGTTCGCAATAAGCTTCAACATCGTCACGCGTGCAAAGCAGCAGCGGTCGGATATATCTGTCACGCTTGGGCGGTATGCCACAAAGTCCCGAAAGCGCGGTTCCACGCGTAAGATTAAAAAGCACCGTTTCTATATTATCGCTTGCGGTATGCGCTGTTGCGATAGCATCGGTATTAATAGTTTCAAAAAACCTATACCTTAATTCACGTGCTGCAAGTTCAACACTTAAGCGTTGCTTGCGCGCATATTCAGGTACATCCGCCTCTCCTATAATACATTCAATACCCAAAGCTTTGCATTGCTCCAGCACAAAGCTCTGATCGCGAACAGCTTCATCTCCGCGGATCTGGTGATTAAAATGCGCGGCGCTTATTTTTTCAATATTTAATTCTTCTTTAAGCTCCAATAACGCACAAAGCAACGCCATAGAATCGGCGCCGCCCGAAAGCGCTACTGTAATATGCTTTTTGTCTTGCAGTAAGTGAAAGCGTGTAACCGCCTCTGTTACCTTTTTTAACATTATCTGAACACATCCACCGATGTAAATCTTGTATACTGACCGTCCCAATGAAGCGGTATAATACCCGTTTCGCCGTGACGGTTTTTAGCAACGATACACTCTGATTTTGTATTGTCGCTCAAATCCTCATCAGAGCTCTTTTCACCGTCATAATAAGCATCACGGTAAAGAAACAACACTATATCTGCGTCCTGCTCAATAGAACCTGAATCACGCAAATCAGCAAGTGCAGGCTTGTGAGATTTACCCTTAGCCTCGGTGCCACGCGACAACTGCGCGCAGGCAATTACGGGAACCTTAAGTTCCTTTGCCATTATCTTAAGACTACGTGTAATCTCTGAAATTTCTTGAACACGGTTGTCATTCTGACGCGGTGAGTGCATAAGACCAAGATAGTCAATAACAACCAAGTCAACACGCTTCATACGACGAAGCTTTGCCTTCATTTCAGGAACTGTTATGTTCGAACTCTCGTCAAAATAAAGCTCTGCTTTAGAAAGATTTTCACCCGCTTGAGTAAGTCTTGTCCACTCTTCAGGCTGAAGATCGCCTGTTCGCAGTTTTTCGCTCTTGATTGCCGCTTCACTTGAAAGCATACGCTGGGCTAATTGGTCACGTGTCATTTCTAACGAGAAAAAACATACCGTTTTGCCCGCCTGCATTGCAACATTGCGCGCAATGTTAAGCGCAAACGAGGTTTTACCCATACCCGGACGCGCACCAAGGATGATAAGGTCGGACTTATTAAGACCCGTTATCATTTTATCAAGCTCACCAATACCTGAGGGTATGCCTATGTAATCACCGCGGGTTTCGGGGTCATTTATTTTGGTAAGTCGGTCGTATGTTTCTGCCGAGATTACATCTTTAATGTGGGTAAGACCGCCGATTTCTCTGCCCTCACGGATTTCAAAAATACGCTGTTCAGCACTGTCTAACAGCTTGCCGGAGTCCATTGTATTTTCGTTAATATCCTTAAGTATGCCCTTTGCGGCGCCCATAAGCGCACGCTGATAATACTGCTCGCGGATAATACCGACGTATGTCAGCACATTAGCCGAGGACGGAACCGTCTGAACAAGTCTTGTAAGATACTCCTTACCTCCTGCTTCATCATAAATACCGTCTTTTTTTAGTCTTTCAAGCAGGGATATAAAATCAATTGACTGGCTAAGCTCATACATTGATGCAATAGCCGAGTATATTTCTTTGTGCTGCGGTATGTAAAAATATTCAGCTTTTACCTGAACTGCAACCTCGTTTATACATTCAGGGTCTATTATCATCGAGCCAAGCACTGCCTGCTCGGCGCCTACCGAATACGGCAATCTGCCGCCGTCTATGTCATAGATAATATTGTTATCACTCATAACAAAATTACTCCGTTACCTTTACTGTAATTTTTGCCGTAATACCTACATAAAGCTTAATTTCGGCTGTGTATTCGCCAAAGTTTTTAATATCGGAAACACTCATTTTTTTACGGTCAACCGTAATTCCAAGTTCGTTTTTTATCTGTTCGGCAATTTCTTTAGAGGTTACGCTACCAAAAAGACGACCGTTCGAGCCTGCCTTCGCCTTAATTGTAACACTTTTACCCTCAAGCTTTGCGGCAGTCGCCTTTGCGGCGTCAATCTCCTCTTGCTTGTGGTGAGCCGCTGCAGCCTCACGGCTTTTAAGCTCGCTCATAGCGGCAGAGTCTGCCTCTATTGCTAAATTTTTCGGAAATAAAAAGTTGCGGGCGTATCCGTCAGAAACATTGCAAAGCTCGCCCTTTTTACCCTTGCCCTTAACATCCTGTAATAAAATTACTTTCATATATAAACTTCCTTTCAAGATCTAAACTAACTATGTATAGCGGAAGGCATAACTACCTTCCCTACACCTCTAATATAATTGGTAGCACCATCGGTGAGCGGTGTGTTTTGTTGTATAAGAATTTTGCCACGCTATCTTTAATTCGTGTTTTTATGGTGTTCCAATCCTTTACGCCTAAAACGTAACAGTTTTCAAGCACATTGCAAACCACGCCGTCAAGCGCCTCCATAAGCTCGTCGGATTCCTTTACATAAACAAATCCGCGCGACACTATATCGGGACCCGACACTACCTCACGGG